>JBKPSE010000001.1:0-5847 GCA_046765855.1 Acidobacteriota bacterium
GTGTTGGCGCGCTTCGCGCCGTAGGCGGAAGCGAGATACGCCGCGGAGTACTGTCCGGTGTTCGCCGTCAGGCGGTAGGTGCCCGCGGGCAACTCTGCGAACTCGAAGTTGCCTTGCGCGTCCGTTGTCACGCTGCGGGACCGTACCATTCCCATGCCCACGCTCGACGTGACCGTCCTCGGCACGCCGTCAACCATGACGGTCGTCGTCTGCGTCGTCGTGGCTCCGGCGGCCGGCGGCAACGGGGCGACGGGCAGCAGGCTCACGCTCGCGCGCCGAATCGGACTGCCGGTGTCGGCGGCGACGACGCGTCCGCGGATCGCACCCGTGCCTTTGGGTTCGGGCCGCTGAACCATGTCTCGCGGCGGCATGCCCATTGGCGGGGGAGGCGGCGGGGGCGGCACTTGGGCCGCGAGCGACGCGGAAAAGATGAGCGCTGCGAGTGGTGCCACAGGTCCTCCCGAACGAGTTTCCAGGAAGCGTCCGACGAAGCTTAGACGATTGGACACCGAATCGGGCTTCGGCGTTTGGCGCCGGTTTTCCGGCAGGCCGCCGACGAAAACCCGAAATCCGGACATATCCGGACGGGTATCGCGGTTGCGGCCTGACGCGGCATGTCAGTCATCCCCTTGACCGACCGATTTGGTCGGAGATAGGCTATCCTCCATGTCCGACCGTTTCTGTCGTGTATGTGCGCTGCTCCTGATTCTCGTCCCGGCAACGCTTTTTGCTCAGGACCTGAAGTATCGATTCAACATTCCGCAGGGTTCGCTGAGGGCGACCCTGTCCGCCTTCGAAGCCACCACCGGCTTGCGTGTCTCGGTCATCGACGGCGTCGTGCTCGCCGATTTTCAATCGCCCGGGGCCTCCGGAGAGCTCGAGGCGGGGGCGGCGCTCGAGGCGCTGCTGGCGGGAACCGGCCTGTCCGCCCGGCGGGAGTCGACCGGTTTCACGATCCGCATCGCGGCGGCGCCGGTCAGAGTGGATGTCGAGGGAAGGTACACGCCGTACCGTTCGCTCGAGGCCACGGCCGCCACGAAGATTGCCACACCCCTGCGCGACATCCCACAAACCATCACCGTCGTTCCCATCGAACTGCTGCGCGATCAACGCGCGCAGTCGGTCGGCGACGCGATGCGCAACGTGCCGGGCGTAACGGTGGCGCAGGGAGAAGGCAACCGCGACCAGATCGTTCTGCGCGGGATCAGCACCAACTCCGACTTCTTCGTCAACGGCATCCGCGACGATCAGGAGCGGTTTCGCGATCTCTACAACGTCGAAGCCGTAGAGGTCGTGCAGGGACCGGCCGCGGTGCTCTTCGGCCGCGGCGGCGCCGGTGGCGTGGTGAATCTGGTCACGCAGCGGCCGGCTCGAGGCATGCGTCCTGAAGCAGCAGTGGAATTGGGCGCGTACGGGCACAAGCGCGCGACGGTGCAGTTTGGACTGCCGGTCGGGCGGACCGGCGCGTTCGCGCTCGCGGTTGTCGGGCAGGACTCGGGCGGGTTCCGCGACGGCTTCTTCCTGCGCCGCTATGGCTTCAATCCGACGTTCGCCTTCTCGCTCGGTTCGAGGACGAAGGTAACGCTCGGGGCGGAGCATTTCTCCGACCATCGCCTCGCCGATCGCGGCATCCCTTCGCGGAACGGCGCACCGGTCGATGTGCCGGCAACGCAGCTGTTCGGTTCGCGGAATCAGAACGATGCGCAGAGCGGCGTCGACAGCGTCCGCGCAACTGTGGAGCATCGCGTCTCGCCTGCACTCGTGGTGCGCAACAGCTTCCTGGCCGGGCGCTACGACAAGTTTTACGCGAACGTGTATCCCGGCAGCGCGGTTTCCCCAGCCGGCACGTTCTCGCTCGCGGCCTATGATCATTCGATCGACCGCGTCAACGTGTTCAACCAGACCGACGTCATCTACGACACCAGCCTCTTCGGTCTGACGCACACGGTTCTCGGCGGGGTGGAAATCGGCCGTCAGATGCAGGACGAATTGCGCCACACCGCGACCGCGATCGCCGGAGTCACGCTGTCCACCTCCGAACGCGATGCCAGCCTCGGAAGCGCACCGCTTGCCGTCGATCGCCGCGCGACTGGAAATATATTCGCAAGCTACGTACAAGACCAGGTGACGGTGAGCAAAGGAGTGAAGGCCGTCGTTGGCGCGCGCCTCGATCGTTTCGGCGTCACCGTCGACGATCACATTGCCGGCAATCCCGATCTCTCGCGAACCGATTTCGCGCTCAGTCCGCGCGCCGGCGTCGTCGTTCAGCCCTCCTCGACGACGTCGCTCTATGCGAGCTACAGCTACACGTTCATTCCCAGCGGCGAACGCCTCGGGCTGGCGCGCAATACGGCGGAAGTCGAGCCCGAGAACGCGAAAAACTACGAGACCGGCGCAAAGCTGGAGCTGCTCGATCGCAGGTTGTCGCTGACGGCGGCAATCTTCCGTCTCGATCGGAACAACGTGAAGAACACCGATCCCAACGATCCGACGCGGCTCGTGCTCACCGGACAGCAGCGGACCGAAGGCGTGCAGTTGTCCGCCAGCGGCAACCTGTCGCCGCGCTGGAAGATAAGCGGCGGCTACGCGAATCTGTTCGCTCGCGTCACAGAGGACACCGCCTCGGCGCCGGCGGGACGGCGGGTCGGTCTGGTGCCGCGTCATCAGGGCACGTTGTGGACGACCTACGATCTGACCGACCGGATCGGCGCGGGTGCCGGCGTCATCCGGCAGTCGCGGATGTTCACCTCGTTCACCAACCAGGTCACGCTGTCCGGGTTCACGCGCGTCGATGCGCTTGCGTATTACCGCGTGGGACGCTATCGGTTGTCGATGAACGTGGAGAATCTGTTCAACCGGCGGTATTACCCGACGGCGAACGGCGACAACAATATTTCGCCGGGCGCGCCCCGCAACGTGCAGTTCTCCGTGCGGGCGACGTTCTAGAGCGGAGCTTTCAGGACGCGGCGGCGAGCTTGACGAGGGCGTGCCGCCGCTCGCGCGGCAGCGCGGCGATCGAAGACTTGAGCGCGTCGACCGCCTTGTCGACCGCCTGGCGATCGCTGCGCGACAGCGGCGTGCGCGGCTGCTCGTAGACGAACCAGTGCCCGGTCCAGCCGGCGCCCGACCAGTACTGATCGACCCACTGAAAGCGGGTGTCGGCGCCGATCAGACTCCAGTCGCTGCCGCTCGCGATCGGCCGCTGCACGGAGGGTTGCGCGAAGCGCGCGGCGGCGTCCACTTCGGACAGCACGCGTTCGAAGAGAAAGTCGCGCTGGCTCACGGGGCGGGCAGCAAACGACGGGCACTGGCCGAGACGCGCGCTCACCGCGGCGCGGGCGCGGCTGGCCACCAGGGCGCGCGGAACGAGCACCACGCGCCGCAGTCCCACGGTCGCGCGCGGCAGTCCTTGCGCGTAGGCGAGCGTGCTGATCGTATGGATATAGAGATCCGCAGCCGCCTGCATCGCCGCACGTCCATCCTCTGACGTGCCTGCGGCGTCGAGCTCACGCCAGATCTGTTTGCGCGCGGCGCGCGTCCGCCCGAAAAGGCGGAAGCCGATGCCCTTGGCGACGTCCGCAATCGCCGCGGATCCCTCGCGCGTCGCGGCCCACGCGCTGTAGGGCTCGCGCGTGAGGCGACCGGTATAGCGCACGCGGCCGTCGGCAACCTTGAACCAGGCCATGAATATGGAGCCCTGCTGCAATGCGACGACCGTGCCGGGCTGAAATCGCGGAAAGTCGCGCGTTGCCTTTCGGCCGCGGCCGTGATCGGCGACAGATTCGTTGCGGCTATTACGAGGCGGTGCGAACGCCTTCGTCGGGAATGGCCGGCGGAATGGTCTCCGCTTCTTTCGGCGGGGTCGGTCCGAGCAGCGCGCGCAGCTCGTCCCCCTCGATGACTTCCTTGTCGAGCAGGCGCTCCGACAGCTGATCGAGAATGGGGCGGCGATCGCGCAGCACCCGCCGCGCATCGTTGTGCGCTTCGCTCAGTATCCGCTTGACCTCGGCGTCAATCTTCTGCGCCGTGTCCTCGGAATGGTTGCCGCGCTCGTTCATGAACGGCGTGTCGAGGAACTTGGTGCCGCGATGACCGTCGTAGTTCACGGCGCCGAGCGCTTCGCTCATGCCGAACTCCGTCACCATCGAGCGCGCGATGTCGGTCGCGCGCTGCAGATCGTTCTGCGCCCCGGTCGACACTTCGCCGAACGCGATCTCCTCGGCGCTGCGGCCGCCGAGCAGGACGGCAAGCTGTCCGAGCAGATCCTGGCGCGTCATCAGATAGCGATCCTCGAGCGGCAGCTGCATCGTGTAGCCGAGCGCGCCGAAGCCGCGCGCCACGATCGAGATCTTGTGCACCGGATCGAGTCCCGGCAGGATGCTCGCGACGATCGCGTGCCCGGATTCGTGGTAAGCGACGATGCGCCGCTCCTTGTCGCTCATCACCCGTTTCTTCTCGAGCCCGGCGATGATCCGGTCGATCGCTTCGTCGAAGTCCTTCATCTCGACCGCGGTCTTGTCCTTGCGCGCCGCGAGTAGCGCCGCTTCGTTGACCAGATTGGCCAGATCGGCTCCGGCGAATCCGGCCGTGCGCTGCGCCACTACCTTGATGTCCACGTTGTCCGAAATCTTCACCGTCTTGACGTGGATGCGCAGGATGTCTTCGCGGCCGCGGACGTCCGGCTTGTCGACCAGCACCTGCCGATCGAAGCGCCCCGGGCGGAGCAGCGCCGGATCGAGCACCTCGGGCCGGTTGGTCGCCCCCATGATGATGATCCCCTTGCGCCCGTCGAAGCCGTCCATTTCGGCGAGGAGCTGGTTCAGCGTCTGCTCCCGCTCCTCGTGCGATCCCATCGGCGTCTGGATACGCACCTTGCCGAGCGCATCGAGCTCGTCGATGAAGACGATGCAGGGGGCCTTCGCTTCCGCCTGCGCGAACAGATCGCGGACGCGCGCCGCCCCGACGCCGACGAACATCTCGACGAATTCAGAGCCGCTCAGAGAAAAGAACGGGACCTTCGCCTCGCCGGCAACGGCGCGCGCGAGTAAGGTCTTGCCGGTTCCCGGCGGGCCCACCAGCAGCACGCCCTTGGGGATCCGCCCCCCGATCGACGTGTACTTACGCGGCGTCTTGAGGAACTCGACAATCTCCTTCAATTCCTCTTCCGCTTCGTCCACGCCGGCGACATCGCCAAAGCTCACCTTGACGTCGTCTTCCGCATAAATCTTCGCCTTGCTGCGCGCGAAGGACATGACGCCTCCTTCGGCGCCACCCATGCGCCGCAGGAAAAACGTCCACAGCCCGACGATGAAGAGCAGCGGAATGATCCAGCCGAGCACGTCGGAGATCCAGCGGCTCGCCACTTCGCCGGTGTACTTCACGCCGTGCGCGTCGAGCTCCTCGGGCAGCTTGGCGTCCTCGACGCGGACCGCGGTGAAGGTTTTGGCTTTCTCACCCGCCGCCGACTTGAACACGCCGCGGACCCGCTCTTCGGACAGCGTCACTTCCGCGACCTTGTCCGCCCGTACCTTCGCCTTGAACTCGCTGTACGAGAGCGTCTCGCCGTTCTGCAGCTGGAAGAAGAACGCCTGCGCCAGCGCCAGCAGCAGCAGGAAGCCGAGCACGTACCAGACGGCGCCCGCGGGCGCGCCGCGCCCGGTTCGACGCTCGCCCGTGCGGCGGTTCTTGGCGGGTGGTTTGATCTCAGGCATGCTGCGCTAGCGTATCCTGTTCCGCCTTCGAGAAGGTGAGTTCGCCCGCCGACGCGTCGATGCGGACGCGATCGCCCTCGCGGAAATCCCCCTGCAGCACGCGGATCGCCAATGGGTCGAGGACGCGCCGCTGAAT
>JBKPSE010000002.1:0-2047 GCA_046765855.1 Acidobacteriota bacterium
ACATGAAGGCGGGGATCGCGGCCGCCGTGTTCGCCGCGGAGGCCATTCGGCGCGCCGGGGTCGAGCTGAACGGGACGGTCGAGATCAGCGGCACCGTCGATGAAGAGAGCGGCGGGTTTGCGGGCGTCGCCTGGCTGGCGCAGCAGAAGCGCCTGAGTGCCGAGCGGACGGACTTTGCGAACCTTCCCGAGCCGCTCTACGTCGATCGGATCTGCATCGGACACCGCGGCGTCTATTGGTTCGAAGTGCAGACGAGCGGACGCATCGCCCACGGCAGCATGCCGTTTCACGGCGTGAACGCGATCGAGCACATGGGCCTGGTGCTCGATCGGATCGAACGCGACTTGCTGCCGCGTCTGCGCGCACGCACCACTGACATGCCCGTGATCCCGGCCGGCGCGCGCCACGCGACGCTGAACATCAACGGGATCAGCGGCGGACAACCGATCGACGGGATTCAGACGCCGTGCGTGGCCGATCGCTGCCGCGCAGTATTCGATCGGCGTTTTCTGCTCGAAGAGGGATTCGACGCGACCAAGGCGGAAATTATCGCGCTGCTCGATGGTCTCTCGCGCGAGGTCAGCGGATTCGAGTATCGAATCAAGGATTTGATGGTCGTCCATCCGACCCGAACGCCAGATGGCTCGCCGGTGGTTTCGGCGATCGATCGCGCGCTCCACCGCGTGCTCGGCAGGAGCGGCGGCCTGGTCGCCAGTCCCGGCACCTACGATCAAAAGCACTTCGCGCGGATTGCCGGCGTTCCGCACTGCGTCGCCTACGGCCCGGGGATCCTGGACCTCGCCCATCAGCCTGACGAATACGTCGACATCGCGGACCTCATGAACGCCACCCGGGTGATCGCGCTCGCGATTCTGGAATTGACGCAGAGCGAATGACCGCTTGCGTTGACAGCCTGACAGGTTTCAGATACAAGCCGCTACGGGAGGAGATCGCATGCCGACGACGCCCACGCGCGCAGTGGCCCTGTTCGTACTCCTGGCCCTCGCCCCCACACCTCGAGCGTTCGCTCAGGCGACCGGCGCAATCACCGGCGTCATCACCAATCAATCCGGCGCCGTCATTCCTGGCGTGACGGTGGAAGCGGCAAACACCGCGACCGGTCAGGTGAGGAACACGGTGAGCGGCGCCGACGGCTTCTACACGCTGCCGCTCCTGCAACCGGGGCGCTACAACGTCAAAGCGACGCTCAGCGGCTTCAGGCCCGTGGTTCGTGAAGGCGTGGACGTCTCTGTCGCCGACACCAGCCGCGCCGACATCAAGCTCACGGTCGGTGCACTGGAGGAGAGCGTCACGGTTGCCGCGGAGACGCCGCTGGTCGAAACCTCTCACGCAACATTGGGAATCACCATCGATCGGCAGAAGATCGTCGACCTGCCTCTGAACGGGCGCAATTTCACACAGCTTGGCACGCTCATCCCGGGTGTCGCCGCTCCCCCCGCGGGATTGGGCGGCGGCGCCGGCGATGCGACGCCGGGCGGCTTCGGTGCGGCGACGTCAGGCTTGAACGTCAACGGCATGCGCAATCAGTCGAACAACTTCCTGCTCGACGGCGCCAGCAACAACGACACGTTCAACACCGGCTTCGTCATGCGTCCGCCGCCGGACGCGATCCAGGAATTCAAGATCCAGACGCACTCCTACAACGCCGAGTTCGGACGCAACGCCGGCTCGGTGGTCAACGTCGTCACCAAATCGGGCACCAACCAACTGCACGGTGCGGCGTGGGAGTTCAACCGCGACGACAAGTTCCAGGCTCGCAATTTCTTCGCGCCCGCGAACCAGGCCAAGCCGGTGCTGCGGCAGAACCAGTTCGGCGGCAGCGTCGGCGGTCCGCTGATCCGCAGCCGGTTCTTTGGCTTTGGCTACTACGAAGGCTACCGCCAGACACGCGGCAACACGAGCAACATCCTCGTCCTCACCGACGCTCAGCGCGCCGGGAACTTCGGCAGCGTCACGATTCGCGATCCGCTGACCGGTCAGCCCTTCCCCGACAACGTGATACCGAGCACCCGCCTCAGTCCGGCGG
>JBKPSE010000003.1:0-4261 GCA_046765855.1 Acidobacteriota bacterium
ACGGGCCTGCCCGGCCCGAGCCGTTCGACCGTCTCTTTGATCGCCGGGCCGATCGTCGACAACGGTGTGCGCGTTTTGACGACGAGGGTTTGCTCGATTTCATACACGGGCGACGGTACGTAAATCGTGGGCGTCCCTGCATCGCGAATCTCGCGCGCGCGAATGCGGCCGGCCACTCCGACAACTTCCAGGGGCCGCTTCGAGTAATCCACCGACAGCCGCTTGCCGATGGCATCGCCGTGCCAGAGCTGCTCCGCCAGCTGCTCGTCCACGACGACAACGCGGCGCTCGTGAATGATGTCGTCGTCTGAAACGTCGCGACCGGCGCGCAGCGGAATACCCATGACGCTGAAGTAGCCGGGCATGACGCTCTGCTGCATGCTGATGACCGACGTCGCATCTCGATCGATGTCTGGACGGAGACGGAGAGTGCTCTGGATCGGTGCGAGAGGCAAGGGACCTCCCACACTGGCCGTGTCCACACCCGGCAGCTCGCGCACGCGCGCGATTGCGTCTCGATAGAAGGCGGACCGCCGATCGACGGTCGAGAACTCCCGCAGGTTCAGCGAGATTCTCGCGGTGACGACGTGGGTCGGGTCGAAGCCGATCGGCGCATCGAGAAGATTGGTGAAAGTACGGAGCATCAGCCCTGCGGCGACGAGCGGCACGATCGACAACGCGACCTCGGACAGGACAAGGCCGCGATGCAGGCGGCGGCTGCGGAACATCAGCGATCCGGCGCGGCTCGAGTGAAGCGCCTGACTGCGCGCCTGGCGCGTGAAAGCCAAGGCGGGCGCCAGGCCGGATAGAAGGGTCGATGCGAGCGTCAACCCCGCGGTCCACAGCACGACCGCCCCGTCGATCGCAATCTCGGATTGCCGCGGGAGATGCACGGGGCGAAGCCAGTCGAGCACACCGACGATCAGCCCCGCCAGCAACACGCCGCAGGTCCCGCCGGCACCGGCGACCACCAGGTTCTCGAAGAGAATCTGCCGTATCAGGCGAAATCGCGTGGCGCCGAGCGCTCGGCGAACGGCAAGCTCACGCTCACGGCTCTTGACGCGCGCCAGGAGCAGATTGGCAATGTTGACGCAGGCGATGAGCAGTACGAACCCGACCGCCGCGCTCAGCGCCATCAGTGCCGGCTTTACATCACGCGTGACCGCGTCGCGCAGAGGCTCCACCCTCAGGCGAAGCCCATGCGGGTACGCGGACGGGTGGCTCGCGACGAAACTTGACGCCAGCGCGTCGAGCTCCGCCTGTGCCTGGGCGATTGTTGCCCCTCGCGCGACACGTCCGACCAGCGGCAATCCCCGATACAACAGGCTTGGCGCATAGTCGCGCGGCAGCCAGATGTCGACAGCTTCTTGCGCGAAATTCGCGGCGGGCAGCACGAGGCGAAAGCCCTGCGGCGCGACACCAACCACCCGCACGTCGAAGTTGTTGACCGTGAGCCGCCGGCCGATTACCTGAGGATCACCGTTGAACCGGCGCTGCCATAGTTCATGGCTGATCACCACGCCGCTCAGGACGATGCCGTGCGAGTCCTCGGCGGCGGCCAGCGTTCGCCCGAGGCTCACCGGATTCGCACCCAGCAGCGGCAGGAGATCGTCCGTCACTCTCGCCGCGGCGACACGCTCCATGACGCCGTCGACCATGAGGCTCGCATCGCGCCCTTCGGCCTGGGCGATGGAGGTGATGAGCCGGCTTTGCGCGCGGACGTCGAACGGCGGACCCGGTGATTCGTAGGCACTCGGCAGCGCCCGCGTATCGGCTTCGATGACCACGAGGCGGTCGGCGTCGGGATACGGGAGCGATCGCCACAACACGGCGTGCACCACGCTGAAGATCGCGGCATTCACGCCGATGCCCAGGGCGAGCGTCATGATCACCACGAGCGAATAGCCGGGAGATCGCCAGACTGCGCGCGCGCCGTAGCGAACATCACGGGCGGCGAGCTCGATCGCAGATCCGGGGCGGAGAATCGACTTGATCATGACGACGGCTCCTCGGACATCCTCAAGATACATCCGTTCCGAGGCTCGCAACGCTGCGAAAGGCCGACATTTGACAGCCGCCGCCCGAATGCAGGAAACTTCCCGCTTCCATAGTTCGTCTATGCAAAGAGCAGCTGATGAAAGAAGCCAGGAGCAAGAGCAAGAACGAGCTGCTGCCGGGCACGCTGGAGATGCTGATTCTGAAGACGCTGTCGATCGAGCCGATGCACGGCTACGGCATCGCGCAATACATCCAGTTGCTGTCGGCCGACGTGCTGACGATCGAAGAAGGATCGCTCTATCCGGCGCTGCAGCGGATGCTCGTCAAGGGATGGGTATCGGCGGTGTGGAGGATTTCGGCGAACAACCGGCGCGCGCGCTTCTACACGCTCACGGCCGCCGGGAAGAAGCAGCTCGGCGTCGAGGAAGCGCGGTTCTCCCAGATGTTCGGCGCGATCATGCGCGTGATGAAGACGACATAGTCACTCGCTGTCGCTGGTTCGTGACAGCGGTGAGGGGCACCGATCGATGAAAGACGTCGTGGTGTCCTGAGGCTCAGGAGGTGCTGTGAGTTCTCTGCTTCGACGGCTGCTCTTCTTCTTCCGCCGGAACCAGTTCGACCGGGATCTGGAAGACGAGCTGCGCTTTCACGAGGACATGAAGGCGCAGGCGCTTGCCGATGCGGACGGGATGTGCGGCGACGCGGCGCGGGCAGCCGCGCGGCGGCGGCTGGGCAATCCGCTGCGGCTGCGTGAACAGTCGCGCGAACCGTGGACCTTCCCCGGCGTCGAAACATTCGCGCAGGACGTCCGTCACGCGCTGCGGTTGATGCGGCGCGAACCGGCGTTCACTTTCACCGCCCTCGCCACGCTCGCGCTCGGCATTGGCCTCAACACCGCGATTTTCTCCGTCGCCTATGGCGTACTCTGGCGTCCGCTGCCCTATCCCGATGCCGATCGGCTCGTCATCATCTCGTCGTCCCAGCGCGGCGACAGGGGCGTCAGGACGTTCTGGACCTGGGCGCCAACGACCTACGATGCGATGCGCCAGCACGTCACCGCGCTCGACGATCTCGCCGCCTACAGTTCGATCGGCGCGCAGCTCACCGGACGCGGCGAGCCGCTGACGTTGCACGCGCTCGACGTCAGTCCGAATTTCCTCGCGACGCTGGGCGTCAGTCCGGCTCGTGGCCGCGGGTTTCTCAACGGCGCCGCAGCGGCAGACGATGACCGCACCGCGATCGTCAGCGATCGGCTGTGGCGCACGTCGCTCGAGGCCGATCCGGCGATCGTCGGACAGTCCATCACCATCGACGGCATCCCCCGGACTGTCGTCGGCGTGCTGCCGCCGGACTTCAGCTTCACACCGGTGATCCCGCGGCTCGGCGCGCTGCCGGAAACGGACATTTTTCTGCTCAATCGCTGGCCCGGCGACAACGGCAGCAGTGCGTTCCTCTTCCTGCTCGGCCGCGTCAAGACAGGCGTGCCGCACGAACGCGTCGAAGCGGAATTGACGGCCCTGGCGAACGATCCGTCGATCTCGCCCGCCGGCGCTCTTGCGCCCGAGGGCGCGCTCGCCGCGAACGTGCGCACCGTCGTGCGCGCGGTCGGCCTGCAGCAGTACGGCACCGAGTCCGTCCGCACGCTGCTGCTGATTCTGCTCGGAGCGGTATCGTTCGTGCTGCTGATCGCCTGCGTCAACGTCGCGAATCTGCAAGTCGCGCGCCTCACCGCGCGCCGCGGCGAGCTGTCCGTACGCATGGCCCTCGGCGCGGGACGCCGGCGGATCCTGCGCCAGCTGCTGACGGAGGCGGTCGTATTGTCGCTGCTCGGCGCGTCGCTCGGCGTGCTTCTCGCGTGGCTCGCCGTCGGCGCCGCGCTGCCGCTCGTGCCGCAGGGCGTATTGTCACGGCCCGGCGGCATCGTCGTCGACGCGCGGGTGATGGCATTCTGCCTGGGCCTGTCGCTTTTCGCGAGCGTGATGGTTGGCCTCGTGCCCGCGCTGCGCATCAGCGGCTCCGCATTTGCTGAAGGGCGCGCGCTTCACGCCGGTGAGACGCGTACGACCGGCGATCGCCAGGGGGAGCGGCTGCGGACGCTGCTGGTCGCGGCCCAGATCGCGATGACGCTCGTTCTTCTGATCGGGGCCGGGCTGCTGGTTCACAGCTTCGTGCGTCTCACGTCGGTTTCGCCGGGCTTCGAATCGAACGGGCGCGACGGCGTCGTGCAGACCGTCAGGGTGACGCTGCCCGAACGCACCTACGG
>JBKPSE010000004.1:0-7097 GCA_046765855.1 Acidobacteriota bacterium
GATCGACACCGATCGATCGCTGCGGATGAAGAGCTGAATCGCTCCGGGCAGCTGCGCTTCCAGTTGGGGCAACAGCGCCTTGACGCGGTCGACGACTTCGACCGTGTTGGTGCCCGGCTGGCGCTGAATGCCGAGATAGAGCGCGGGCTTGCCGTTGTACCAGCTGCCATTGCGCGGGTTCTCGACGCCGTCGTAGACACGCGCCACTTCCTCGAGGCGCACCGGGTTGCCGTTGCGATAGGCGACGACAATCGGCCGGTACTGTTCGGCGGACATCAGCTGGCCGCTCGCCTGCACGACGTAATTGCGGTTCGGCCCGTAGAGCGTTCCGGTCGGGCGGTTGACGTTGGAGCCGTTGATCGCGCGCGACACCTCGTCGATGCCGATCTGGCGCGCCGCGAGCTGCGTCGGATCCAGATCGACGCGGACCGCGTACTTCTGCGCACCGAACACGTTGACCTGCGCGACGCCGGTCACCATCGAGAGGCGCTGCGCCAGCACCGTTTCCGCATAGCGATCGACCTGCGTCAGCGGCAGCGTGTCGGAGGTGAGCGTCAGGAAGAGCACCGGCATGTCCGTCGGGTTGCTCTTGTTGTAGGTCGGCGGCGACGGCATGCCCGGAGGCAGGCCGCGCGAACTGCGCGCGATCATCGTCTGGACGTCTTGCGCGGCGGCGTCGATGTCGCGGTCGAGATCGAACGTCAGCGAGATGTTGGTGCTGCCCTGGCTGCTGCGCGAGCTGATCGAGGTGATGCCCGAGATGGTGGAGAACTGCTTCTCGAGCGGCGTCGCCACCGACGAGGCCATCGTGTCCGGGTTCGCGCCGGGCAGATTGGCATTGACCTGAATCACGGGATAATCGACCGTCGGCAGGTCGGCGACCGGCAGCCGTACGTAGCCCATGATCCCGAAGATCAGGATCGTCAACACGAGCAGGGTCGTGGCAACGGGCCGCTTGATGAATGTCTCTGCGAAGTTCATTGTGAGTTCCTGCGTCCGCGGCCGCGTCCGCTGCGGCCGCCCTGTCCGCCCTCTTCGCCCGCGCCGCCGCCGCGCGGTCCGGCAATCGACACCGACGCGCCGGGCGTCAGCCGCAGCTGGCCGTCGGTGACGACTTCCTCGCCTTCACTGAGTCCGCGCGCAATGATCATCTCTTCGCCGAACTGCCGCGCCACGGTCACGGGACGCACTTCGGCGGTCCGATCGCTCTTGACCACGTAGACGTACTGCCCGGAGGCCGACGGCTGCACGGCTGTCGCCGGCACGACGATCGATCCCTGCTCTTCGGTCAGGTTCAACGTCACCTGTACGAACAGCCCCGGCCAGAGACCCTGGTCCGCGTTCTGGAACGTCGCCTTCAGCTTGATCGTGCCGGTCTGCGGATCGACGGTGTTGTCGATGAACGACACGCGTCCGGTTTCCACCAGCCCCGGCGGCGCCGGCATCGTCGCCCCCTCACCCGGCGCCACCTGCTGCGCAATGGCGGGCTGCGGTGTGACAGGCGGCGGCGCCTGCGCGCCGGGTGCGATCGGCGCCTGGCCGCGCGCCTGCACCATCAGTGGTTTCTGCGCCTGGAACTGACGGATCTGTCCGAGATAGCGCCCGGGCACCGAGAAGGTCACGTAAATCGGCGACACCTGATTGATGACCACGAGCGCGGTCGCGTCGTTGGCGCGGATCAGATCGCCCGGGTGAACGTTGAGCGCACCGGTGCGGCCGCTCATCGGCGCGACGATCCGGGTGTAGTTCAGATTCAACTGCGCGTTCTCGACCGCGGCGCGATCCGCCTGCAGCGTCGCCTGCAGCGACTGATTGCTCGCATTCTGCGTCTCGTACTGATCGCGCGGGATCAGTCCGCGCTTGAACAGGTCTTCATACCGCGCGTGCTGCTGCTCCGCGTTCTTCGCCGTTGCGGTATCGCGCGCGAGCACGGCTTCGGCCTGCTGAAGCGCCGCCTGGAACGGCCGTGGATCGATCGTGAAGAGCAGCTGGCCTTTCCTGACGGCCTGCCCTTCGCTGAAATGAACGGCGCTCAACTGGCCGGTTACCTGCGCGCGCACCTGCACGGTCGCCAGCGCTT
Organism: Acidobacteriota bacterium; assembly: GCA_046765855.1. Lineage (GTDB taxonomy): Bacteria > Acidobacteriota > Vicinamibacteria > Vicinamibacterales > 2-12-FULL-66-21 > JAICSD01. The sequence continues at coordinate 2,081 of JBKPSE010000004.1, forward strand.
CCGCCGTACCGACCGCCGGGATGGTGACCGGAACGGACTTCGTCTGCACTCTGGCGGTTACCACCGGAACCGGTCCGCCGGCGCCGCCGCGCCGGCCGCCGCGCGCCGATCCGCCGCCGCCGTTGTTTGCCGACGCCTGGGTGGCTGCCTGAGCCGGGGTATCCGGCCCTTTATCCCCCGAACAAGCTGCGAAGGACAGACAAATCAGGCTGAAAACGATGAAATTGGGCAGATGACGTGGCATGCAAGAAGACACAAAGGTGGCTGCGTACTCAAACGACTTTAAACCGAAAAACGTTTACTTCCCGGAACTTCGGGACAGCCGCGACCGTCAACCTCGCCCATATGCGCCAGTTTCTGCAGGATCTGCGTTTCGGCACCCGTACGCTCGCCAAAACCCCGGGGTTCACCGCCGTCGCCATCGTCGTGCTGGCGGTCGGGATCGGGGCGAACACCGCCATGTTCAGCGTGGTGAACGCGCTCCTGTTGCGGCCGCTTCAGGGCCGGGCCGATGAGCTCGTCGGGCTTTACAGCCACGAACGAAGCAAGGACGGAACCTACCGCGCCTTCGCCTACGCGAATTACGTCGACATCAAAAACGCCAACGACGTATTCGAGTCGCTCATGGCGCATACCTTCGCCATGGTCGGCGTCCCTGCCGGCGATGCGACCCGCCAGACGTTCATCGAGGTCGTGTCGTCGAACTACTTCGATACGCTCGGCGTCGCACTCTCCGCGGGACGCGCGTTCACGCCCGACGAGGAACGACCCAGCGCCCGCATCCCCGTGGTCATCGTCAATTACCGTCAGCGCGATCTGCTCGGCAAGACCGTCAAGATCAACTCGCAGGACTTCACCGTCGTCGGCGTCGCGCCGCGTGACTTCACGGGCACGATGGCGCTCATCTCGCCGGAGATGTGGCTGCCGCTCGGGATGTTCGACGTGGTCGTGAACGACATCTTCAAGAACAGCGGGCTGCCGTTCGCCGACCGGCGCAACCAGACACTCGTGCTTGCCGGCCGCCTGAAGCCGGGGCTCACCGTCGACAACGTCGGCCCGCGGCTCGATGCGTTGTCGCGTCAGCTCGAGAGCGCCTATCCGGCGGAAAACAAGGATCAACTGCTCACCGTGAATCCACTGCCGCGTCTCGGCACGAGCACCTCGCCGTCTTCCGATGCCGGTCCGGCGGTGGCGGGCGCGATGTTGATGGCGGTCTCTGCTGTCGTGCTGCTGATCGCCTGCTTGAACATCGCGAACATGCTGCTCGCGCGCGGATCGGGGCGCCGCAAGGAAATCGCCATCCGGCTTGCAGTCGGCGGCGGTCGCGGACGCATCGTCCGGCAGCTGCTCACCGAGGGGCTGATCCTGGCGCTCGCCGGCGCGGCCGGCGGCATACTTCTGGCCTCGTGGAGCATCGCGGCGCTGGCACGGTCGATGGCCGCGATCATGCCGCTCGGGATCGCGTTCGACCCGAAGCCGGACTCGCTGGTCTTGGTGGTGACGACGCTGTTCGCGGTGGGCGCGACGATTGCCTCCGGTCTTGGTCCGGCGCTGAAGCTGTCGAAGACCGATCTCGTCGCCGATTTGAAGGCGCTGGCAGCGGATGGATCGCCGCTGCTCGGCAAGCGTTTTTCCGGCCGGAACATCATGGTCGTCGGGCAGGTCGCCTTGTCGCTGATGCTGCTGTCTGCGGGCGGCCTGTTCGCGCGCGGGGCGCTGAAAGCGGCGTCAGCGAATCCGGGCTTCAGCTACGATCGCCAGCTTCTCGTCGGCATCGACCCGACGCTCGTGCAATACGACGAGACGCGCGGGCGTGCCGCGACGCGCGAAGTGCTGACGCGGGTGCGCGCGTTGCCCGGCGTGGCCGCCGCCGCGCTCGCCGCAAGCGTCCCGTTCGGTGAGTTCCACGAAGAGCCCTCGGTGGAACCGGTCGGCGGTCCGGTCCGCCCGGACCTCGCCGCCCGCTCCAATGCGGTCCACCGGGTGATCGGCTCCAGCTATTTCAAGACGCTGAATCTGCCGATGGTGCGCGGGCGGGAATTCACCGAGACCGAGGAGATCTCTCCGACGGCGCCGCGCGTGGCGATCATCGACGAACGGCTGGCGCGCAGACTGTTTGGCGATACCGAACCGCTCGGGCAGATGATTCGCTACACCGAGCGTCCCGGCGAGCACACCAAGAACGACGGTGTGGCGATGGAGATTGTCGGCATCGCGGCGCCGATCCGCGACGAGCTGTTCGATCGCGAAGCCGGCCCCGCGATCTACGAACCGTGGGGTCCCAACTATCGCGGCAACATGTTCGTGCACGTGCGCGTCGCCCAGGCGGGGACGGAAGCCGATCTGCTCAGCGCGATCCGCCGCGACATTCGCGCCTACGATCCGCGGCTGCCGCTGGTGCAGGCGACGACCATGCATGCATTCCACGATCGCAGCATCGAGCTGTGGGCGGTGCGTTCCGGCGGCCGCGTGTTCCTCGCCTTCGGAGTCCTCGCGCTCCTTCTCGCCGTCGTCGGCCTGTATGGCGTGAAATCGTACATTGTCTCGCAGCGCACGCGGGAGATCGGCATCCGCATGGCGCTCGGCGCGAATGCCGCGGATGTGATGCGCATGGTGCTGAAGGAAGGCGCCATGCTGTCGGCCGTCGGCATTGCCCTCGGACTGCCGCTGGCGGCGCTGCTCGGGTTCGGCTGCAGCCGTCTGCTCTACGGCGTGAAGCCGCTCGATCCGGTCGTCTTCATCGGCGCGCCCGGAGCGCTCGCGCTCGCGGCGCTGATCGCCACCTGGCTACCCGCCCGCCGCGCCACGCGCGTGACGCCGTTGACGGCGCTGCGCGCTGATTAGGCAAACGGGGAGTTCACCCGGCCGCGAAGGCGCTGATACGTTGATTCCTGTTCGGCGTTTACAATGCGGCGATGCGATGGGTCACGCTCGCGGCAGCGCTGGCAGTCTCGGTGCCCTTGCAACAGGCGAACGGCCGGCCGCGGGCGCGGGACATCGGCATCGCGCCCGGGCCGTTGACGCCGGGACCGCTCAACGCAATCACTGACGTCGACGGCGTCCGCGTCGGACATGTCACAGTGCGCGAAGGCGATAACGTCCGCACCGGCGTCACCGCGATCCTTCCCCACGCCGGCAACCTGTATCAGGAAAAAGTCGCCGGCGCCGTCTTCGTCGGCAATGCCTTCGGCAAGCTTGCCGGATCGACGCAGGTGCAGGAGCTCGGCACGATCGAAACGCCGATCGTTCTGACCAACACGCTGTCGGTCGGCACTGCGGTGGATGCGGTGGTGCGCTGGACGACGGCGCAGCCCGGCAACGGCAACGTGCGTTCGGTGAACGCGCTGGTCGGGGAAACCAACGACGGCACGCTGAACGACATCCGCGGGCAGCACGTCACGCGCGAGCATGTGACCGCGGCTATCGCCGCCGCGAAGAGCGGCCCGGTCGAAGAAGGCGCCGTCGGCGCAGGCACCGGCACGGTCGCGTTCGGCTGGAAAGGGGGCATTGGCACGTCCTCGCGCACGGTGCGCCAGGGCGCGAACACTGAGAGCACGTGGACGGTCGGCGTGCTCGTGCAGAGCAACTACGGCGGCAGGCTGGTGATCGACGGCGTGCCGGTGTGGAAAGAGCTCACGCCTCAACGCGAGCGCGCAGCGGCCGCAGCGAACGTGGTCCAGCCCGCAGGAGCCGAGGCGGACGGGTCGTGCATGATCGTCGTCGCGACAGACGCGCCGCTCGACGCAAAGAATCTGCAGCGCCTCGCCGCGCGCGCGATCTTCGCGCTCGCGCGCACCGGCTCGACCTACTCGAACGGCAGCGGCGACTTCGCAATTGCCTTTTCCACGCATCCGTCGCTGCGTGTCACAGGTGCGAGCGGTCCGCAGCAGCGGACCGTGCTGCCGACCGATGGCGTATCGGCGCTGTTCGAAGCAGTGCTCGACGCCACCGAAGAGGCCGTCGACAATTCCCTGCTCAAGGCCACCGACGTCACCTCCAGCGGGCGCACGGTTCGCGCCATTCCGATAGACGCTCTGCAGGCCGTCCTCAAAAAGTACGCAAGGCAGCCCTGACCGCCGTCGCGAAGCCGCAGTCGTCCGAAGGCATCTCTTGAGATCTGCGCGTTTTTCGCGGGTGCAGCGCGCTGCTCGGGCCTGGCGTTGCCATACAATAGCGCCCTCTGGAGGAAGGACCCATGAAGTATTCCGCGCGCCGACGTGCTGCCCTCACCATCGCCGCGGCCCTGCTTGCGCTGCAGTGGACGCTGACGGCTCAAACGCCACAGCCCGCCGTCAAACGTCCGATCACCTATGACGTGATGGACTCCTGGAAGTCGATCCAGGGCACGCGCCTGTCCGACGACGGGCAGTGGCTCGCTTACGCGACGACGGCGCCGGGAGATGACGGGGAATTGATCGTCCGCAATGTGCGCAGCGGCCAGGAATTCAGGCACGCGCGCGGCATCTCGCCCGCCTTTACGCCCGACGGCAGGTTCCTCGTCTTCACCATCGCCCAGCCCAAGGCGGAAGAGGAGCGTGAAACCGCGGCGGCCGCGAACGAAACGCCGGCGGCGGAAGGCCAGGGCCGCGCCGGACGCGGCAACGCGCGCAATCGCGAGCCGCGCACCGGCATGGGCATCATGTCGCTGCCGGACGGCCAGGTGAAGACCTTCGAGAAAGTCGGCAGCTTCAGCCTCCCGGAAAAATCCTCGACGTGGCTCGCATATCACAAGGGACTCGGCGGCAACGGCGCTGGGGGGCGTGGCGGACGCGGCGGTCCCGCCGGTCGTGGTGGCGCACCCGGCGCCGGACGCGGGACGCCCGCGGCCGAGGGCGGTGGACGTCAGAACGCCGCCAACGGCCAGAAGCGCAAGGATCCGGGCGCCGATCTCATCATCCGCAACCTGACGACAGGCGACGAGGTCACCGTCCCCGAGGTCAACGAGTACGAGTGGAACAAGACCGGCGACTGGATCGCTTACGCGGTGTCTTCCACCGACGCTGCCAAGGACGGCGCC
>JBKPSE010000005.1:0-3792 GCA_046765855.1 Acidobacteriota bacterium
GACGAAGCGTCCGTCGTAGGGCGTGTTGCCCTGAACGTCCATCAGCTGGCTCTGATCGGCGCGTCGTCCGCCGCCGAAACGCTGCGGCGCCGACGCGGCGACGCCGGCGACGGCCGCGGTGGTCACGGCGGCGAGTGCCAGTCCCATCAGGGCTGCCTTCATTTGCCCCCCTCCGCGGCCTTGATCGCGCGCGTCTTCAATGCCAGTTCGGTGGCGAGCTTCTCGAGCTCGTCGGCGTATCTGGCCGCATCCATGCCGCTCTTCATCAGCTTGAGCGCTTCGATGCGGCGCTCTATCGCCTCGCGTTCGGCGTAGAGCACGCGCAGCTGCTCGTTTGCCGGCGCCGCCTGCCGCCGCAGCGAGCCGATGGCGAGCACGGCCGCCGACTGGCCGTCCTTCGCCTGGCGGCCCGGCTCGAGACTGCCTTCCTTGTCTCCATTGTCGTCGAGGATTGGATGCTCCGTCGGCAACAATCCTTCGCGTTGGTACGACGCGGCAACTGTTTTCCTGGCGTATTCGAACGCCTCCAGAATCGACACCTTGCCGTCGTGATCCGAGTCGGCGGATTCATTGGCGAAGGCGTCGACGAACGGTCCGCCGAAGAGCGTCGCGAACATTTCTCCGCCGGTTCGCGTCGCGGCGACGATCACGCGGCCGGGCCCGGACAGCGCTTCGACGAACGGGCCGCTGGCGCTGGTGGTGTCGGCGAAGACAACGCGCCTCGACTTGAGCTTCGCCAGCAGCGGCGCGAAATCCTGCGGCGTCATGTCCGGTCCCGTGAGGTTGTACTTCGCCACCTTGTTGGCGTAGGTGCCGTGGCCGAACAGAACGATCAGGACGGTGTCGTCCGCGCCGGCGCGGGCCGCGATCGAGCCAAGCGCCTTCACCACGCCGTCCCGAGTGGCGGACGCGTCGGCAAGCAGCGCCACGTTCTCCTTCGGCACGTTCAATTTCTCGGTCGCCGTCGCCGCCAGCGTCGTGCCCCATTTGTGAAACAGCTCGCCATGCTCGGGATCGCCGGCCAGACCGACGACGATCAACAGGTGCGAGGACTGCGCGTATGCGGCTGATTGCAGGAACGCCCACAGCAGCACCGCGAGCATTGCGGGCCTGCCCACCGAGGCAGCGGAGCCGCGCACGCGGATCACGCGAGCCTCCAGTAGCGGCGCAGCCCCCATTCGGCGCAGATGATCAGCATCAGCGCCATCAGCAGAATCGGCATGTGCCAGAGCTCGCGCTCCTCGACGGTGGTCACGCCGCGGCCGGAGTATTTCAGGTCGTCGGCCAGCGTATTCACCGCATCCGCGGCATAGAAGCGGCCGCCCGTGTCCTGCGCGATCCGCTTGAGCAGCGGCGCGTGCATGGCCGCGTCGAAGTACTCCGCATCGTCGGCAACGGCCCGCATGTGTGCGACCGCAGATCCAACCGCCTTCCCTTCGCGCGTCGCATCGAGCCTGGCTTCGTACCAGCCCGGCTCCGATGTGGCCAAAGTCGCCCGGTACTGTCCGTTGCGTTCGCCTGTCCACTGCAGCGGCACGTCCACCTTCCGGCCGGACGGCGACGTCACGTGGGCAACCACGGTCGCGTCGTTCAGTTCGACGAAGCGCGCATCGACGACGTCGGCGGTCAGCGCGATCGGCTGGCCCGGCTCGACCCGATCGGTGAGGGGGCGCGTTTCCACGACATCGGGAACGCCGTCGACGAGCCAGCGCAGAAGCTGACGCCAGAAGTTCTCGTGCGTCTGATCGTCGACGCGGATCGAGGCGGCCATCTGCCAGTGCCACGAGTCCTGGACCGGGAAGGCAATCGACTTGCCGCGCCCGTAGCGCTCGAAGGCGAGCACGACGCGTTCGCGGCGGCCGTCGCTCGCCGACAGGAGCGTGGTGGCGCCGGGCTTGATCCCGTCGATCAGATTCACAGCCGTGAGGGGCGGCATCGTTTTCCAGCGATCGGCCGAGGCCTGCTCCGTGTCGCCCAGCTGGGTGACTGCGTGCGCTTCACCGGCGCGCGTCGGATGCACCTTCAGCTGCGCCAGCGACGCGTCGGCGCGTCCGAGCGTGACCGGCATGACCTCCGCAACCGGCGTGCCCGCATAACCGCCTTCCGCGAATGCCCGATGGCCGCCGAGCAGCAGCAGGCCGCCGCCGCGCACGTCGACGAATTCCGCGATCATGCGGAGTTGATCCGCAGTAAATGCGCTCGCCTCGATGCTGCCGAGGACGAGACCGCGATAGGCGAACAATTCCTCGCGCGTTTTGGGGAAGCCTGCCGCCAGTTCGACGCCGGCCGGATCGATGTCGAGACGCAGGTGCTTGTTCTCGGCGGTACGCTGCAGCGTGACGAGCTGCAGATTCGGATCGTCCTTGATCGCCTGGCGCGCGAACTTCATCTCGAAGCGCGGCTCTCCTTCGTAGTAGAGGATGCGCTCGCGCCGATCGCGGACGTCGATCTGCACGTCTCGCTGGTTGTTCTGCGTCACCACTTCGCCGGGCTGAGGCGCAACCTTCAAGCGAAAGACGCGCGGTCCGGCTTCCGTGGCAGTGAAGCGCACGCGCACCGACACCGGATCGCCGTCGGCGGGCAGCCGCACCGGCTGCGATCCGACGATGCGCCCTTCGTCCTCGACGTCGAGCGTCACGGTCTGACCGGCATATCCGGTCTGCGTCAGCACGGCGTCGACGAGCAGCGATGTGCCCTTCAGCGCGGTGCGCGGCGTCGACACGCGTCCGACCTGGACGTCGTGCGACAGCGTTTCCTGTCCGACGCCGACGGTGAACACCGGCAGCGCTTCCGCTTTGGACGCGAGCAGCGCATCCGCTACCGTCGTGTCGGTCGTATCTGCGCCGTCGCTGACCAGCACGAGACCGGACACCGGCAGTCCGGCGAGCTCCTGGCGCGCGGTTTCAATGGCATTGGCAAGGCGCGTCTGCGTACCGCCGAACGTCAGATCGCCCGGCGCGCTGACACGCGCGCTGGACGAGGAGAAGCGGAAGGTACGAATGAGAAAGCGATCCGAGAGCGACCGCATGATTGCGCTGTCGGGATTGGCGAAGGTCGAGCGCACCACATCCGCGCGTGAGCCGGCTTCGGCGTTCGACGCCGGCAGCTGCATGCTGCGCGAATCGTCGATCAGGATGCCGACGACGTTCTGCTGCGCGACCGCCGCCTTGACCACGAGCACCGGCCGGAAGATGCAGAAAAGGATGATGGCGAGCGCCGCGACGCGCAGCACGCCGAGCAGCGCGCGCTCGCGCCACTGCACGCGCGAACGCAGCAGGCGGTAGCTGATGAACGCAATCGCCAGCGCCGCGATCACCACGACCGCGGCGACCGGCGCGCCCGCCGGCGGAGCGAAGCGGAAGTCGCCTTGTCGGAAGACGTGCGGCCGGTATTCGAAGAGGAACTGGAACAGCGTCTCGAACATGTTTGGCCCGCTCCCCGCGCAGTGCGGTGGAAGCGAAGATTCTATCGTTCTAAGACGCCGTTAGGGGGAGTTCAGCTTACCCGCCTTCGCTCGGCTGACCCAATCCGAGCTTCGGCGGGGCAAGCCCGATCGCTCGGCAGACCGAATCCGAGCTTTGACCTCTCGTCACACTTTCGTCACACGTTCTGCCCCGCGAAGAGGAACGCGGGCAGCTCAGCCTGGCGGGCCCGGCAGCAGCCGGATCGGCAGCGCGGTGTCGACGTTGCCGAATGCGCGCACTGCCGACCCGATCGCCGGCGCCACGGCGATGAGGGACGACTCCCCCGCTCCTGCCGACGGCAGATCCTTGCGATCGAGCAGAATCGTCT
>JBKPSE010000006.1:0-7955 GCA_046765855.1 Acidobacteriota bacterium
TCCGTCCCGACCAGCAGCTTGACGCGCAACGTCGCCACTTCGCCGGAACGCAGTGTGATGCCGCTCCGCGCTTCGTCGGCGAAGCCCGGCTTGGTGACGACCAGCGTGTAGGTTCCCGTCAGCGACAGCGCCGGAAAAGACGCACTGCCGTCGTTTCCGGACAACGCTTCACGCACCGCGCCGGTTTGATTGTTGGTCACCGACACCTTGGCGTCCTTGACGACCAGTCCGGATTGATCGGTGACGACGACGACGATGCCTGCGTTGTTCGGCGACTGCGCGGCACTTGGGCGAGGTGATCCAAGCACCATCAGCACCATTAGCACCATCAGCACCCCAGGCACCTTCTGCACCTTCAGCACCTCTAGCACCTGCACCCCCAGCACCCTCAGCACCCTTCGCACCAGCACCATTAGCACCCTACGCACCTGTAGCACCCCCAGCACGTCACTTGCTGTCAACGCCGTACCCCCAGCACGTCACTTGCCTTCAACGCAGCACCCCCAGCACGTCACTTGCCTTCAACGCCGTAATCCTTGAAATAACTGGTCGAGTCCGTCTTCGCCCACAGACCAACGCGTCCACTCACCGGGGGGCGAAGAACAGGGTTGTTCTCGGGAAACAAATCCGGATTCGGCGGCTGACCGTTGCGGCCGGGTCCCGGAGCAGTGCCGAGCGTGTAGTCGACGCCGACCTTGCCGTCCACCGAGATCCTGATGCTGGCGCCGTCGACCTCGAGCTTCAGCTCGTGATACGCGGCGCGATCGAGCATGAACTTGTTGTTGCGGTCGCTGAACTTGACCAGACGGCGGATGCCGTTGTGGAACTCCCAGAGGCCGAGATTGTTCTCGGTGTCGTTGTAGCGGGCAGCCAGCCAGTCGCCGTTCGGTTTGACGTTGAACAGGATCCCAGAGGCGCGATCGGCTTCGCCGGCGACCGTCTTGAACTTTACCGTGATCGTGCCGTTCGAGAAATCCTTCACGCTCTTGAGGACGGCGACCGGGTAGTACGCGAACTGTTTGGCGTTGTCCATCAACTCCTCGTTGCTGGTGCCGTAGAGCTTGCGCGCACTCTGGATCAACAGCTTGGTCGGGTTGTCCTTGCTTGCCACCCACGGGCGGCCGTCGACCATGATCACTTTCTCGCCGGCGTCTTCGGCAACGACCCAGGTGCCGACCATCGGCTCGAACGATTCCGGTGCCCGCCCGACCTTCTCCTTGCTCAGATCGACCTTCGTCGTTGCCGCTCCGAGCGGCGCAATCAGCGCCACCGCCGCAACGATGGGAAGGCCACGCCGTATGAACCCGTTCATGTCTGTCTCCTCCAATGGAACACGCCGGCCGCGACTACGAGCGCGGGCCAGATGCCGTAGAACACCGCGCCGGCACGCCGCGGCGGCACCGCGAGCGGATGGCCGCGAAAGATGCTGTCGCCCGATTCCTCGGGAATCACCACCCCGGCGAGCGCGTAAATCGTCTCGAGGACGCCTTCGGCGGTGGTCGCGCGGCTCATCGCACGACGGCCGCCGAGCTCGTACCAAATCTCGCCGTACTGTCCGCTGGTCTGCTCGAACAGCCCCGTCGACGTGTTGGCGACGTAGCGAACCTGCACCTTCGGCATCACGCGCCGCAGCTTTGACAGCGCGCGCCGCTCGAGATCGACGCGGCGCGGATCCTCCGCGGCAAGGTGCGCCTCGATGCGCAACGGCTCGCGAATCTGCGCCAGCGCCTGTTCGTCCGCCTTCGAGAAGGAGTTCATGCGATTCTCGGAAAAATCGTGGCTGGCGGTCAGGAACGTGCAGGCGAACACGACCGCGGCGGTGAGCGAGCCGGCCACGATCGACTCGTAGGTCTTGCGCCGCGCGGAGACACCAAGGCGGATCCAGATCGTGCCGAGGGCGAGTCCGAACGCCACCAACGACACCGTGGCGAGGAGGACATCCGCCCGGATCAACCCGTGCTGAAATTCCGCCACCATTGCCGTCGGCGTGTAGCCGGCGATTCGCTCCCAGATCCCGCCGTGAACGGCGGCAATGAAGTTGACGATCCAGGTTCCGACGGTCACGCTCAACGTCACGATCGCCGCCGTCGATGGATGGTCGGTGAGCGACGCCGCCGCGGACGCGAGGGCGATCGTCAGTCCCGCATTGAGGACATGGCCGACGATCACGGCGCCGAGCTCCGGCATATAGATGCTGCCGCCGTAGCCTCGCCAGAGCGCAATCGCTATCAGCGCCGGGGCGGACGCGATCACCCAGGCTCCGATCAACACGATCGCCTTTGCCGCGAGCAGCGCGAACACCGGCATCGGCCGCTGCAATTCGAGTTTGAGCGCGCCGCTCTGCCGATCGCCGGCGACAACCCGGATGGCGACGAAGGGCAGAAGGAACGCCGCGGCCAGCTCGCAGGCGCTGAAGGTCGGCGCCCAGATGCCGACCAGTGGAGAGAATGCTTCGCCGACACCCTCGGCAGTGCCGCCGTAGCCGCTCAGCTCTGCATACGTGCGCACCGCGCTGATGAACGAGACGCCGACCAGCGGTCCCATCACCGCGAGCATGACCCACCACGCCCGCGACGACAGCAGCTCGCGCCATTCCTTCTCGAGCAGCCAGAGGAACGGAGACTTACGTAAGCGCAAGGAAGAGCTCTTCCAGATTCGAAGGACTCGTAGGGATCGAAGAAGACGAAGGAGCCTGGGCGACTTTGTCCGCCAGCTCCTCCACCGTGCCCTCGGCGCAGACGCGGCCGCCGCTCAGCAGCACGAACCGATCGCAGACACGCGCGGCGTCGGAGATCTGATGGATCGAGAGGAACAGCGTACGTCCGGCGGCGGCGTGGTCGCGCAGCGCGGCGCCGACCTTGCGGGTCTGCCGCAGGTCGAGCCCATCGAAGGGTTCATCCGCGAGGAGCAGCGGATGCGGCGTCAGCATGCCGAGCGCAAGTGCGGCGCGCTTGCGCTGCCCCTTCGACAAGGTACCGATCGGCGCGTCGAGAAACGGCGCCAGCTCGAGACGAGCGATTGCTTCCTCGCGAGCGTCGCGGCGGCCGTCGAAAAACCCGAGGGTGAAATCGAGCGCCCACCGGAGCGACTGGGATGGCCATGGCGCGATCGCGTCCGGCAGGTAGAAGATCTGCGACGCGCGCGCGCGCTGCGGCAGCGGCTTGCCGTCAGCGACCACCGCTCCGCTGTCGTAGGGCAGCACACCGGCGACGCACTCGAACAAGGTCGTTTTTCCGGCGCCGTTGGGTCCGATCAATCCGAGTACTTCGCCAGGGCGAATCGACAAAGACACGTCCGACAGCGCCGTCAAGCGGCCGTAGGTTTTAGTCAGATGTTCGACCCTGAAGGACACCAGCGGCGCCGACATGACAGAAGGGACGAGTCTATCGATGCGATCCACCTACTACCAGTAGTCGTAGCAGTGTGATCTCGAACGATCGAAAGGCAGGAACTGCCGGGAATCTAGGGCAAACGGCTCACGACGAGCTCGATCGCCTGGTGCAGGACAGGCGCGCCGGCGAAGACGAGCGCAACGAAAGCCGCGGCCGCACCAAGCAGGAGCATGCCGCCAAAGGCGACGGGAGCGTCGGGCGCCGGCTCGGGTGACATCAGCCGTCGCACGCGCGATTCGATGCTGCCGCCGGGATAAAAGGCGCTCGCCAGCTCGGGCGTACGCGGTGCCGCAAGCCGCGCGACTCGGATCAACGCCTCGGCGAGCTCGAAAGCGTCCGCAGGGCGGCCGGCGATGGCCGCGGCGTCAGCCGCTTCCTCCGCCGCTGACGACCAGGCGCGGTCGATGGCGCCGCCGGCGCTGACCACGTCGGGGCTCGCACGAATGAGAAAGCGCTTCAAGTTGTCGCGCACGGTTACGTGGGCGGCCTCGTGGCGCAGCATCACTCCGACCTCGTCGGCCGTGCACTCACGCAGGACCCGTTCGGAGACGAACAGCATCGGATCGGTGATGCCAACGACCGCAACGGTGGGAAACGGCTCGTCGATCGCGAACAACGGCAGCGGCGACCGGATTCCCGGGATGGGCCGCGCGCGCGACAGCCACTCGCGCCGCACATCGTTGGTGACGCGCCACGAGGCGAGCGCGCGGCACAAACCGCGAACGACGAGCGCCGCACCCGCCGCGCCAAGGACGACCAGGGTGCGTGCGAGCGCCTCGTCGCTGTCACGCGGCTCATAAATCACAAACACCGGAAGCGCGATGCCGAACGCGACGAACGACGCGGTTACCACCGGCAGCATGCGCACGCGGAACAGCGTCTTCGCGCGAGACTGCGGAGAATACCTGTCGAGGCCGCGCGCAATCGCCGCGGACGCGAAGGAAATGAGCAGCGACATCACGACGGCGACAATTGCGAACGACGACAGGGTGATCGCAATCGTGAAGAGCCAGAACCTCATCGCCCGCTCTCCTGCTGCCGCCGCTTCTCGCGCACCAGCCGCTCCAGCTCGTCGAGCAGCCGCTCGTCCTGCCGGCTGACCTCTTCCACGAAGCACGACAGCACAGGACGCGCGCTGTCGCCGCTGAGCAGGGGCTGGATTGCGCGGCTGATCAGTCCGGATTCGAGCTCGGCCCGCGTGTTCAGCGGGCTGTAGACGAAGGCGCGCCCGCTCTTGCGCCGCTGCAATACCCCCTTGCGATGCAGCCTCTCCATCGTCGTCATCAGTGTCGTGTACGCAGCTGCGGGAAAGTCCTCACAGACCTCGCGTACCGTCCCTTCTCCGCGCCGCCAGAGCGCTTCGAGCACGCGCAGTTCGAGCGCGCCGAATATGGAGGCGAGCCCCGGCGATTTGCGGCGGAGGTGCATGGGACGATCAGAATAGCGCAAAATCAGCGGGATGGACCTGGCGCCGATGCTGGCGACGCTCACGGAAGCGCCGCTGCGGAGCAAGACGCTCGTCTACGAGCCGAAGTACGACGGCATCCGCGCCTTGATCGAGGCTTCGCCCAAGGGGCCGACGCGGATCTGGTCGCGGAATGGCAACGAGAAGACGAACCAGTTTCCGTCGATCGTCAAGGCGGTCGACGCCGCCGCCGCGTGTCTCGAGGCGCCCGTGCTCCTGGACGGCGAGATCGTTGCGCTTGACGAGCACGGCCGCCCGGCGGGATTCCAGCGGCTGCAGGGGCGCATGCACCTGCTTGGCGCGCGCGACATCGAGCGGGCCGAGCAGGCGCAGCCTGCCGCGTTGATCCTGTTCGACGTCCTTCGCGCCGGCGCCGAAGATCTGTGCCGTCTACCGCTGACCGACCGGCGCAAACGCCTCGAAAAGCTGTTCGCCGCGCTTCACGCGCGGCCGGACGGGACGATCCGCCTCAGCGAGCAGGTTGCCGGTGACGCGACCGTTCTTCACGCCCGCGCCTTGAAAGAAGGCTGGGAAGGGCTGATCGCAAAGGAAGCCGCGTCGACCTATCAGCCCGGACGGCGGTCGCCGGCGTGGCGGAAGATCAAGCTCCTCAAGGAGCAGGAATTCGTGGTGGGCGGCTGGACCGAGCCGCGGCAGACGCGCCAGTACTTCGGCGCGCTCCTGCTCGGCGTCCACGAGAACGGCCGATTGAAGTATGTCGGACACACCGGGACCGGATTCAACGAGAAAGAGCTCGCGCGAGTTGCAAAGCTCTTGAAAGCGCGGCAGACATCGGCATCCCCGTTCTCCACTCCGATCAAAACGAACGAGCCGGCGCACTGGGTGCGCCCGGACCCCGTGGCGCAGATCCGTTTCACCGAGTGGACCGCGGACGACAAGCTGCGGCATCCCGTCTATCTCGGGCTGCGCGACGACAAACGTGCGGCGGAGGTCGTTCGCGAAGACGTTCCCCCAAATCCGCTCGACGCCGTGATCGCGCAGCTGCGCGCGCTCGAGGATGCGCGCAAGGACGGCGAACTCACGCTGCCGAACGGCGATCGGCTGGCTGTCACCAACCTGTCGAAACTGTTTTGGCCCGAGCTCAAGATTACGAAAGGCGATCTGCTCCGCTATTACACGGAAGTGTCTCCTTACATTCTGCCGGCGATCGCGGATCGCCCGCTGGTGATGAAGCGCTTTCCCAACGGCGTGCACGGGAAGGCGTTCTATCAGCAGCGATCGCGCGAAGAGCGCCCGCCCGCCGGCGTTCGCATCGAGGTGCTCGACGCTGCCGCCGATCCGATCAGCGAGCCGGACGCGAAGCGCCTGGTCGGCGGGTCGCTGACGACGCTGTTGTACATGACGCAGATTGCGGCGATCTCGCAGGATCCATGGTTTTCGCGGGTGCAGTCGCCGCATGACGCCGATCACGTCGCAATCGATCTCGACCCGACCGATCGGGCGACGTTTGCTGCCGTCCTGGACGTCGCGCGCTGGGTGCGCGATGAGCTGAAGCGGCTGGGCGTTCCCGGTTTTCCGAAGACTTCAGGGTCGAGCGGGCTGCACATCTACATCCCGCTGCCGCCCGGCACGTCGTACGAATCGGGGGTGCTGCTTGCCCAGATCGTCGCGACGCTCGTCGCCTCGAAACATCCCAAGCTGGCGACCGTGGAACGCACCGTCTCGCGGCGGCCGCGCGGCACCGTCTACGTGGACTATCTGCAGAACATCCTCGGCAAGACGCTGGCGACGGCGTACAGCGCGCGCGCCAGCGACTATGCCGGAGTATCGACGCCGCTGACGTGGAAAGAAGTGGATGGCAAGTTAGATCCGCGCGACTTTACGATTCGCACCGCGGCCGCACGGTTCCGTGAAGTCGGCGATTTGTGGGAAGGCCTGCGGACGTCGGCGCCCGCAGACCTCCAGGCGGTACTGAAGAAGTTCTCGAGCCGTCCGCGTTAGAAGGTGGTGCTTTCCTCGTCCTCTTCCGCGTCCTCGTCCAGATCGTCGGCGTCCTCGAACTCATCGTCTTCGTCGCTGGCGACGCCGCGAATTTCCTCGTCGCCGGCGCCCGAGACACGTTCGTCGAAGTCGTCGCTGCGGTTGCCGGTGTTCGGCTTGTCAGGCATGTGGAGGCCTCCTCGCCGCAGACGCAGCAAGCGCGGTGCCGTATGATCGACAGCGATGGGCAAGAAGCACGACACGCCGGAACAATCGGCCGCCGCGTTCGGCATCGGCAAGCTGAAGCGCCATGTGTTCGTGTGCGTCGGGCCCGACTGCGTCGACCCGCAGACAGGCGATGAAACGTGGCAATACCTCAAGCGGCGGATGAAGGAGTTGAACATCGCCGGCGCCGACGGCCCCTTCTATCGCACCCGGTGTCAGTGCCTGCGCATCTGCAACCACGGCCCGATCTGTGTCGTGTATCCGGAGGGGGCATGGTATCGAACCGTGACGCCGGAGAACGCCGAGCGCATCATCCAGGAACACCTCATCGGCGGCCGCATCGTCGACGAGTTGTGCTTCGCGAGAAATCCGATCTGATACACTGACAGGCTCAGCGCGCGCTCGTAGCTCAGTTGGATAGAGCGCCGGGCTTCGAACCCGTAGGTCGGGGGTTCAAATCCCTCCGAGCGCGCCACACACACTCAGCCGATCGTCGTCGCGCCCGTAGCTCAACTGGATAGAGCGTCGGCCTCCGGAGCCGAAGGTTGCAGGTTCGAGCCCTGCCGGGCGCACCAGCCCCGCTCTTCTACTTCTGCACTGATCGAAGATTGCGCTCGCGGGCGAAGACCGCGCCCGCCGACGGCAGTGAGACGGTAAAGGTGGCACCCTTTCCGGGACCTTTGCTCGCGGCGCTAATCGTTCCGCCATGCATCTCGACGAGGTGGCGCGCAAGCGCGAGGCCGATGCCCAGGCCGCCGAATTCGCGCGAGACGCCGGTGTGCGCCTGCCAGAAGCGCTGAAACACCAGCGGCAGGTGTTCGCTCTTTATTCCCACGCCTGAATCGCGCACGACAATCTCGACGGTGCCGTGGCGCTTCACCCCTTCAACGATGACGCGGCCGCCTGTCGGCGTGAACTTCACGGCGTTGGAC
>JBKPSE010000007.1:0-8404 GCA_046765855.1 Acidobacteriota bacterium
GAGCAGCGTCGACAGACGCTCGTGCGCCTCGACGTCGCGCAGCGGACAGGGATATTCACCGGCCAGCAGCCGATGCGGCGCCACCCAGTAGGACTCGGGGATCGGGTGCTTCATTGCCACGGCTCAGAATGACACGATTACCTGCGCCGTCGCCCTTCCGCTTGAACGAGGTGCGCCGGCGAAGAGTCACGACCGCGGTCAGCATGGTTCCGCGGCGAGGTGGACGGCCAGCATGCCCGCGCCGGTCCGGCTCTCGAAGGGCTGGACCTCAGCCGCCGCGGAATCGCCAGGTACGGTAGCTTTCGATGACGACTGGAGGGCCCCATGAACACGCGAGCTGGATTGCTTGTGACCGCGACGCTGCTCACGGCAGCGATCAACGCACCGATCTTCGGGCAGCATTCGCAGCGCGTCATCGTCGTATTCCATGACGATGTGTCGCTGCAGGCATTTGGACCGGGACGTGTCGACGCGCGGGCCCGCGCGAATCCGGCCGCATGGAACTACCTCGATCGCGCCGTCGTCGGCGCGGTGCAGGCGCTGGAGCTCCAGCATGGTTTCCGGGCGGACTACGTCTATTCCGAGACGGTGCGGGGATTTGCCGCGGAGCTGAGCGACGGGCAGATCCGCGCGCTGCAGCGCGACCCCGTGGTCGCCTACATCGAACCTGACACGGAGATGCACCTGCTCGAGCAGACGCTGCCGTGGGGCATCGATCGAATCGACACCGACATCAGCTCCACCGCGGCCGGCGACGGCGCCGGCGCCGTGACCAACGTCCACGTCTATATTCTCGACAACGGCGCCGATCGCACGCATGCGGATTTGAACGTGATCGATCAGGTGAACTTCACCAATACCGCGAACACCGCGGCGTGCGCGCACGGGACGCGCGTGGCCGGCGTGCTCGCCGCATCGGATAACGCGATCGACGTCGTCGGCGCGCTGCCGGGCGCGCCGATCACGGCTGTGAAGGTGACGACCTGCGATCCGGTGTTCTTCTCCGCGTCGTCGGTGATCAAAGGCGTCGACTGGGTGACACGGCACGCGGTCAAACCCGCGGTCGCGAACATGAGCATCGGCGGCCCGCCCAACAGTACCCTCGATCGCGCCGTCATCAAATCGGCGAACCGCGGCATCTTCTACGCGATCGCCGCCGGCAATCAGGCGAGCGATGCGTGCCTCACCTCGCCGCAGCGCACCGGACCGCAAGACGGCATCATGACGGTCGCGGGAACGCAGCGGGATGACAGCGAATGGATTCAGAGCAGCTTCGGACGCTGCGTCGACATCTGGGCGCCGGCGGTCGACATTCTGACCACCGAGCTCGGTGGAGGAACCGCGACGAGCTCCGGCACGTCGTACGCGGCGCCGCACGTTGCCGGCACGGCGGGTCTGTATCTGTCCACACATCCGACGGCGTCGCCGGCTGCGGTCGAGAATCAGTTGAAAGCCGATGCCGTGTTTACCGGCACCCTGAGCAAGG
The DNA here is from genome assembly GCA_046765855.1 of Acidobacteriota bacterium. Taxonomy (GTDB): domain Bacteria; phylum Acidobacteriota; class Vicinamibacteria; order Vicinamibacterales; family 2-12-FULL-66-21; genus JAICSD01. The sequence continues at coordinate 1,487 of JBKPSE010000007.1, forward strand.
ACTTGACCCCGGTCAGACTTGTCTACGCCGGCCGATACTGATTCCGATGCGGCGAGCGCGCCGCAAGCAAGACCGCCGCAGAAAGAGAAGCCCCAGACGTCGTCTGCGGCTTCTCTTTCTGGCCGCTGCGTATTCCGTGAATCTTGCCGCAAACACCAGAAATCGAGCGCAGACGGATGGTAGAGTCTGCGCGAGGTGACTTATGGCGGTCCTGATTCAGCGCAACATGGGTCTGCTGGTGCTGGCAATCTTCTTGATTCTCTACGGCCTCTCAGGTCTCGTGTCGCTTGGCCTGCCGGCCCCGCTGCTGGGAATCCTCGCACTCATTGCGGGTGTCCTGATTCTCGTCGGCCGCTGACGAGAACACGCGGCTACCGGGCGGCGCGTTGTGAGACGCGGTTTTCCTCCTTACCGTGATGGTTGATGGCTGAGCGCGCGCGCCGTTCGGCCCGCCGCCGGCGCGAGCCGCTCGAGCGCGATGGCGGCGGTGACGACCGCCATCACGGGCAAATCCATTACGCCGAGCACGAGAAGAATCGACATCAGATTCGCGCAGCAGCGCAGGCACGCGTAGCCAAGACGTATACCGTGCTGCCATGCCATGCCGGCGCCCCGCGGTAGTACCCTCGCGGATGCTTCGCGGCAGCACGCAAGCCGCTCCGCTTTCCATGCGCTGAACTGCAGGGCAATCGCGATGACGACGATCACCGCGGTGGCGATCGGGACGAGGCGCGAGAATGCCGGCTGACGCATCGCGGTCTCCGCCAAGGCAACGCCGATCGGATAGATGGCGAGCCCGACGGCACTCCACACGAAGAAGTATCCGGCGCCGGCGAGCGCGGTGAACGCGTCGACTCGCCTCTCCCCTGCCGCGGCGAGTGCATCGCGATAGCGCGACAGCATCGGAAGCAGCGACGGCAGCATCATCGCCACCATCATCACGATCCACATGCCGAGAAAGGACGCGGCTGCACTGAGCCACGTCTGTCCCGGCATCAGCATCCACGTCATCGTCATCTTCCAGCCGCCAGGCATCAGCATTTGCGGCATGGCCATCATCGACCTGCACCAGATGATCGTGACCGCCGCACTCCCGGCGAACAGCGCTGTCGCGACGGTCACCAACATTCGATCCGACGCTCGATGCGAAGACATCGGACGCCTCACGCCCTGGTGTACTCGTCGTGACGCTTCCACCACGCACCGGACTCGTTGCGTCCCTTGGGCGCGCGATCGAGCCACTGATACATGCCCCAGAGGCCGTCGAGTCCGCGCGCGTAGGTGGAATACGTGTGATAGAGAACGCCGTCCTCGAGCGCGAACGCGCTCATGCCTGGCCGTTCGCGAAGGTATGTGGCCTTATCGGTTCCGGACATCTTCGCGAAGATCGCGGATCCGTCTTCAGGGTTCTCCGTATTCGTCGTCGGCTGAAACGGACGTTCGCGCCGGAAGTTGTATTCGATGCCTTCCTTGCGCTGCTGCTCCTCGGTGAACCCGACGCTGAAGTCGAAGTTGAAGTCGCTGCCGAACGACGAGGCCCATGGGAACGTCCACCCCATGCGCCGCTTGTAGGCCTGCAGCTTTTCCAACGGCGCGCGCGACACGGCCCACAGCATGACGTCGTGGTTCGCCAGGTGCGCGACGAATCCGTTGAAGCCGTCCGCAATCGCGGAGCAGGACGGGCAGCCGGCCGTGTAGTCGGGACCGAACATGAAGTGATAAATGAGCAGCTGCGAGCGGCCGCGGAAGAGGTCCCGCAGCGACGCCTTTCCCTCATCGGTATCGAACTGATACGTCTTCTCGATCCGGACCCACGGCAGTTCCCGCCGCATCCGCGCGACCTCGTCGCTGCGGTGCGTGAGATCCTTTTCTGCCTGGAGGAGCTCCACTCGTGCGCGCAGCCACTCCTCGCGCGTTCCCGTCTTGTGCGTTGCCATGCTCTGCATCTCCTTTGCGGTGATTGTCATGAGATAGATTTAGCGCGCGCGATGAGTGGGGTGAGAGTGACAAGTGTGGCGCGAATCGGTGAGCCGGCGCGGCTGCGAGCGAGCAGCGCGAGCGAGCCACGCGGAGCGGAGCGGGGCTTGAGGGGTCCCCGCGAGCAAGCGTGTAAGGGAGTCCGGCGGACGAAGTCCCCCGGTGGGAAATGGACTCGTTAATCACTGCCGCCGGGCGCGCCCTGGCTGCAGGCGATCCATTGGGCGCCTTGAAACGCGTGGCGCTGCGGGATGACGCGCCCGCGCTGGCGCTGCGAGGCATCGCCATGGCGCAGCTGGGCGATCTGGCACGGGCGAAGGCGCTGCTGCGGCGCGCGGCGCGTGCGTTCAGCCCGAAAGAAACGGTCGCACGTGCACGTTGCGTCGTGGCCGAGGCGGAGGTCGCGCTCGCTTCCCGGGACCTGAGCTTCTCGGCGACCGCACTCGACGCAGCCCGCATCGCGCTCGAGCAGCACGGAGAGGTCCTGAACGCCGCGCAGGCGCGGCGTCGCGCGATTCGGCGTCTGGTTCTGATCGGCCGGCTCGATCAGGCCGAGCGGAGGCTCGAAGAGCTGAATGCCGACCGCTTCCCTCCCGCATTCAAGACCGCGTACGAGCTGGCGGTTGCCGGCATCGCGCTCCGGCGTCTTCGCGCCAGGACGGCGCGCATGGCCCTCGCCCGCGCGGAACAAGCGGCTCGCGAGGCACGGATCCCGGCGCTGTCGGCGGAAGTCGAACGTGCATCTGTCGTCTTGAATGCGCCGGCCGCCCGTTCGATGACGAATGACGGTGAGCGCAGTCTGCGCCTGGAACAAGTCGAGGCGCTGCTCGCGTCGAACGCGTTGGTCATCGATGCGTGCCGTGGTGTCGTGCGTCGCGGACGCACAGTGATCTCGCTGGCGACGCGGCCGGTACTGTTCGCGCTCGCCCGCGCGCTCGCCGAAGCATGGCCCAAAGATGTATCGCGTGAGGCGCTGGTCTCGCGCGCATTCGGCGGCAGACATGCAGACGAATCCCATCGCGCCCGACTGCGCGTCGAGGTCGGACGCCTGCGCAGACAGCTGCGGACGCTCGCCGATGTGCGGGCGACGAAACGCGGCTTCGCGTTGATCCTGCGCGGCGCACGCAAAGTCGTCGTCCTCGCCTGGCCCGCCGACGTCGTCGAAGAGCATGCGGCGGTGCTCGCGTTCCTCTCCGACGGTGAATCGTGGTCGAGCTCGTCGCTCGCAGTTGCCCTCGGCAACAGTCAGCGCAGCGTGCAGCGAGCGCTCGACGCGCTTGCCGCGACCGGCAAGGCACAATCGTTCGGGCGCGGCCGCGCCCGCCGCTGGACGATAGCGCCGATGCCCGGATTCACGACGCCGTTGTTACTCCCCGCGCCCCTGCCGATCGATTGAAGATGGACACATGAATCGATCACCTGCCGACATCGTTCGAGAATATGGACCGTTTCCTGGCGTCGACCAGATACACGGCGTCACATTCGACGGGCAGCACGTCTGGATTGCTACCGGGGACTCGCTCCGTGCGATCGACCCTGCGAACGGAAAGGCGATCCGCGCCATCGACGTTGCGGCGCATGCCGGAACGGCGTTCGACGGCGAGCATTTGTATCAGCTCGCCGAGAATCGAATTCAAAAGATCGACGCGAAGACCGGCCGCGTGCTCAGTACGATTCCGGCTCCGGGCGGCGGCGGCGACTCCGGGCTCGCGTGGGCCGAGGGGACGCTGTGGGTTGGCCAGTATCGCGATCGCAAGATCCATCAAATCGATCCAGACACCGGCGCGATTCTGCGAACGATCGAGTCGAACCGCTTCGTGACCGGCGTCACGTGGGTGGACGGCGAGCTGTGGCACGGCACGTCGGAGGGAGACGAGAGCGAGTTGCGGCGCGTCGATCCGCGAACGGGGCAAGTGCTGGAACGGCTCGATATGCCCGCCGGCGCCGGTGTCTCGGGTCTCGAGTCTGACGGGCACGATCGGTTTTTCTGCGGCGGCGGGCGGAGCGGCAAGTTGAGAGCTGTGCGCCGGCCGACGCGGCGTCGCTGATTGAGCGCCGGCCCTGAAGATCGCGTTCTTCACGGAGCGGCCGGGCACCGTCCAGACGTATCAGCTCTTTTCCTTGCCACCCTTCTCGATGGCTTCCTTCAGATGCTTGGCGCAGGCCTCCGCGGTCGTCTGCTTGCCGTGTGCGGAGTTCTTCTTGTTGGCGGAGTAGGCAAAGACCACCTCGCCGGATTTGATGCCTGCTACGCTGATTGAGGCCTGCTCATCAGAGTGCCAGCTGCCAAGAATAAGTTTCTTGGCTGCTCCGGCCTTCTGTGATTCCGCCGTTCCGGTGATTTCATACTGTGCCTCTTCACGCGACGGCACGACGACGACAGGTACCTTTTTCTTCGCCAACGCTGCCTTGAAGAAGGTGTCAAATCCATCTGCCATGGGATGAACGAACACCTTCGCGCCGGGCATCAGCCTGTCGGCGGCCAGCGCAGGAGTGGCCAGCGAGGAACACCACAGCGCGATGAGACCGAGAACTCTCATTGTCCTCATAGTGATCCTTTTTCGATTTTCTCTTTCAGATGTTTGGCGCAGGCCTCGGCAGAACTCTGCTTGCCGCGCGCGGAGTTGCTCTTGCTTACGTTGTAGCCCCACACGACGGTACCGGCCTTGAGGTTGACCATCTTGACGCTTGCCTGTTCACCGGAGCTGGTGTTGCGCCAAAACAGGATCTTCGCCCACCCCGCCTTGTCCGTTTCGCTTACACCTGACAGCTCGAAGTCGGCCTTCGCCTTGTCGACGACGATGACGATTGGCACCGCCTTTTTGTGCATCGCCGCGGCCAGGTAGATGTCGTAGCCGTTCTCGATCGGACCGATAAAGACGCGTGACCCCGCCGGAATCTGGGCGCTGTCATCCTGCGTCAACTGGACATTGGCCTGAGCGAAGCCATGCGCGCTTCCAGTTACCAGCAGTGCCGCCATGATGGCGCGTTTGATCTTTCTCATGCTGTCCCTTCTCCGGTGGCGTGCAATGCTCCCGTTCGAGCGCGCCGTGCAGGCGGGTTCCAGGGAAAAGTGGCAAGGAGCGACTGATTCTACCCCCAACCGACCCTTAGCGCGAGGAACCTCAGGACCGTCGCGCTCGTCTCATCTTGCGCAGGCTTGGTGTTGACAGTCGACACCAAGACTTATAGTGTCGGTTATCTACACCATGACGCGAACGCCCGATTTGCTGCCCGGCACGCTCGACCTGCTGATCCTGCGCACGCTGCAGAAGGAGCCGCTGCACGGCTGGGCCGTCTCCGAGCGCATCCAGCAGATTTCGCAGGACGTCCTGCAGATCAATCAAGGCTCCCTCTATCCCGCCCTCCATCGTCTCGAGCACCAGGGGTGGATCGAGGCCGAGTGGAAGGTCTCGGAGCTGGGCCGCCGCGCCAAGTATTACCACCTCACCGCGTCAGGCCGCCGTCAACTCGCTGTGGAAGCGCGCGAATGGGAGCGCATGACGAACGCCATCGGCCGGGTGATGAAGCTCGCATGACATTCACTGACCTGAAACTGCGGCTCCGTGCGTTGCTCAGGCCCAACCGGGTCGAGCAGGAGCTCGACGAGGAGCTCGCCTTTCACGTCGAGCGCGAGGCGAGAAAGCTGATCGACGAAGGGCTGACGCCGGCAGAAGCACGCGCACGCGCGCAGGCGCGCTTCGGATCGACGGCGCTCGCGGCCGACCGCTGCCGCGACGAGCGCGGCACCGCGGTCATCGACAACACCGTCCGCGACGTTCAGTACGCGCTGCGAACGTTCGCCAAGGCGCCGCTCGCGGCATCAACCATCGTCGTCACCGTGGCCATCGGACTTGGCGTGGTGGCGGTGCTGTTCACCATCCTCAATACGCTCATCTTCCGCGTCGACCAGGTGCCTGACATCGGCGAGATGTACGGCGTGGAACGGACCAACACGGCGAATGGAGGTCCTGCGCCGCTGACGCGTCCGATGTTCGAGGCGATGCGAGCCGAGACGCAAGTCTTCACGGACGCCTACGCCACCGTGCCCGGGATCGATCTTCATGTCGACGGGCGGAGGATGGCGGTCTCGCTCGTCACCGGGAATTTCTTCGACGTCGTTCGCGTCAAGCCGGTCATCGGCCGCGCCCTCATGCGCGCCGATGATGCGCCGTCGGGCGGCAACGCGGTGGTCGTCCTCAGCCACAAGGGTTGGGATCGGCGTTTCAATCGTGACCCGAACGTGCTCGGCCGGACCGTGCTCGTCAACGGCGCCCCCTTCGAGATCGTCGGCGTCACCCCCGCCGGCTTCCGCGGCCTCGAGGAGGGCGGCCCGGACCTGTGGGGGCCGCTGTCGCAGCTTGGACAGTTCCGTCCGGCCGATCGCGGCCGTGAAGACCGCGTCGGCGTGGAGATCGTCGGTCGCCTGAGACCGGATGTCTCGAAGGACAAGGCTCGCGCGGAGCTGGCGGTCTGGGATTCGAACCGAACCGGCGGCACTTCCGATCGCCGCTCCACGACGGTCGACCTGCAGCCGCGGCGCGGTACCATCCCGCAGCCGCTCGAAGCCGTTGCGCTCTTCACTCCGCTCTTCGTCGCCTTCGGATTGATCCTGATGATCGGGTGCGCCAACGTCGCCAACCTGTTGCTGGCGCGGGGAGTGGCGCGGCAGCGGGAGATCGGCATTCGTCTCTCGCTCGGCGCGTCGCGGCGGCGTATCGTCCGCCAGCTGTTGACCGAAAGCGTGCTGCTGGCGCTCGCCGCGGCCGCGGGCGGTTACCTGATCTCTCGCATCGCGCTCGAGACCGCCGTCTACTGGATGCTGCGGATGGCGCCGGTCGATATCGGCGACATCAACGTCAGCGTGCCGGCGGCGGACTGGCGGGTCGCGGTGTTTCCTGTCTCTTATACACATCTCCGAGCCCACGAGACTGCAATGAA
>JBKPSE010000008.1:0-7591 GCA_046765855.1 Acidobacteriota bacterium
GGGTGACCATCGCCGTCGGCCATTGCACCTTGCCTGGGCCGGCTGATCGATCAATCGACGACGAACGACGGCTGCTGCGTCATGCTTCCGCGTCGACACAAATCAGACTCGTAGATCACATGCCGCATACCTCTGGTTTGCGACGAGGAAGAACGCGTGTCTCGTTCGAGCCAGAGAACCCGGGATCCGTTCTCAGTGCCCTGTCCGATCGTCGCTGCCCAAGCGTTTACAGGATGAACGGTTCCGGGTCATCCGGCCGGCGTCAGCCGAGCAATGCGAAGAACTCGCCGATGGAGATGGATCATGATGTACCGCGCTGTATGTGTCCTTCTCGCGGCGCTGCTGACGGCGTGTTCCCCTTCAGATGAAGGGGCATCGCGGCCACCCCCCACGTCGCCAACGTCCCCGAGCCCGCCCACGTCGCCGGATCCAGCACCCCCGACAGCCCCCGCCGCGCGTCTGCAGCTGTCGGGACGCGTGCTGGATGAGAACGGGAATCCGGTGCCTGGGATGCTCGTCGAGGTCGATTACGCGTCCGGTGGAGGAGACAGCACCCCGCCGTCGACTTGCCCCAAACAATCCGGGGGGAAATTCTGCTGGCTCGCGACGACGACGAACGATCGCGGCGAGTATTTCGTCGAGTACGCGCCCCGCGACTGGTCGGAATTCGGATGGGGCTTCGGTTACGTCTACGCCTTTCTTGCAGGGTACGACCTCGATGTCCAGTGGGTGCCGATCGGCTCGTCTTCTGTCGTTCGGGACCTGCGGACCCGCCGGACGTCGAGAATTCCTGCTGGCGAGTCGATCGTCGTCTCGGTCGGACCCACGAGCTCGCTGTGCACGGACCTCGAGGACGTATTCGAAATGAAGAGCCGATGCGAAGTTGTCGTGATCGAGTCGGGGGTGGGCGTGCTGCATGTAGAGGCGGTCACGGCGGCTGGCGGTCCCGCTCCATTGATGTTGTGGTATTCATCGGGCAACTACGCCGGCTTGATCACGCGGCCCGCGCCCGGAGCCCTCGCAATACCGGTCCGAGGCGGCACCTACCGCATCCTGGTGGGCATTCCCGAAGGCGCACCGTCACAGCAATTCAACGTGACGACGACGTTGCGCTAGCGCTGCGTCCATCCGCCAATGAGCCGTCTGCCGTCGCCGAGCGACGCGAGGCGTAGAATGCGCGCATGTCTTCCGGGCGAGTGATCGCCGCGCTCGTCGTGATTGCGGTCGCGTCGAGCTCGGCCGCTTCCGGCTCGCAGCTCGCGGGTGCCGGAACAGGCTCGGTCGTCGGGATCGTCAGAGATGCCGGCGGCCTGCAGGTGCCGGAAGTTCGCGTCACGATCTCCGGTCCTGCCCTGATGACGCCGCGAAACATGACGACGCGGGCGGACGGGGAATACCGGTTTGTCTCGCTGCCTCCCGGAGACTATGTGCTCACGTTCGTGGCTCCTGGCTTCGAGAGCCTGAAACGTCAAGCCCATGTGAGTCTTGGATTCACGCTGACCATCGATGTCAGACTGACCGTGGCTTCGCACCGCGAAGAGATCGCGGTTTACGGCGCGCTCGATCGTCAGTCTGCCGCCGTCTCGCAGTCGTTCAACGCCACCGAGCTGGCCAGCCTGCCCGGATCGCGCAGCATGGGCGGCCTTTTCGCACTCACGCACGCGCTCTCGCTGCCGGTCGCCGAAGTTGGCGGCGGCACCGGCATCGTCTCCGGCGGCTACGGCGCGTACGGGCGAAACAACTCTCCACGACACACGATCGAGGGCATCGTCGTCACGGGCCTGTTTGGCGCTGGGTTCACGCCCGATTACGGAGCGCTCGAGGCCGTCTCCGTCCTGACCGCGGCACACGGCGCGGAATGGCCGACAGCGGGAATTCATACGGATTTCGCGACGAAATCGGGCTCGAACCAGTATCGCGGCACGCTTTACGCTGCCGCCGAGCATCGTCGCCTGCAGTCGTCCAACGTCGATGCCGGTCAGATTGCGCGGGGCGCATTGGCGGGCGGCGGCCTTCGGCCGGGCCAGGTCAATCAGCTGTGGCGCAACGCTGACGTGAATGCCGACGTCGGCGGGTTCATTCGCAGGGATCGGGTGTGGTGGTACTCATCGGTCCGTTTTCAGGACGTGGCGGCTCGCCTGGTGAATTTCCCCGTCGAACCATATGTGACAAGGTTGGCGAACTACAGCGGCAAGGCAACGATGCGCGTCTCGCCTCGCCAGACGGTCGTCTTCTACGCGCAGCGCGGGCTCAACCATCAGCCCAATCGTCTCGACCCGTTCGCGCCTGCGGGCAGCGATCTGTCGGCGGTCACCGCGATCAACGAGACGAGCGATTCGACGGTAGACCAGCGCAATGCGGCGTCGCTGTGGAAGGGCGAATGGAACGCCAACCTCCGCGACTCGATGGTGTTCGAGCTGCGCGCGGGACAGTTTGGAACGAAGCAGGACTGGACGCCGCGCAGTACGGCGCCACGATTCGAAGACCTCGACACGCTCGTGGTTGCCGGCGGCAACCGTGACTGGGAGAACACCGCGCGCCGCGATCAGCTGCTCGGCACCGCCGGTTATTTCACCCACAATCGGACCGGACGTCACTCTCTGAGGTTCGGCGGCGAGGCGATCCGGTTTCTCGTGCGCGAGACGTGGTTCTCGGGATACCCGGGCAACGTGCTGCATGTTCTGCGCAGCGGCGGTCCCTCGTCGGTATTTGTTTTCGACACCCCGTCGTCATCCCAGGCGGGCGTGTGGACCTGGTCCTCCTACGCGTCCGACGCATGGCAGCCGAACGATCGGCTTACGCTCACGCTGGGACTTCGCTACGATCGCTACAGGCTGTTCCTGCCGGCGCAGGAGCATCCGGCTGGGCGTCCGAACGCGCGGCAGTTCGCGGCGGTCGCCAGCCTCGCGGACTGGAATGCCCTCACGCCGCGCCTTGCGGCGGTCTTCGACCTGGAAGGCGACGGCAACACGCTCGTCAAATTCAGTTTCGGACGCTACCGCGTCGCGCCGAACGCAACGCTTGGCTTCAACTCCAATCCGAACTCGAACCAGTGGTGGATCCAGTACGGGTGGGCGGACCTGAACCAGAATGGCGTCTGGGAGCCAGGCGAGCAGGCACGCGAACAGCGGCGCCGCGGCGGCGATGCCATCGAGTCGCTGGACCCTGGTTTGAAACTCCCGCTGCTCGACGAAGCCGGCGCATGGGTCGAACGGTCGCTTGCCGGTGGCGTGGTTCTCCGAACCGGCGCGGTCTGGCGTCTCGAGCGCTTGCCGTTCGCGCGTCAGAACATCAACCAGCCGTTCGAGGCGTTCACGGTGCCGGTTTCGATCCACGATCGAGGTCCGGACGGCCTGGAAGGCACTCCCGACGATGGGCCGATGTGGACGGCGTACGATCTCAATCCCGACTACATCGATCAACCGCGGGTCAACGAGGTGCGCAACGTCGCGCGGACGAGCAGCGAGTACTTCACGTTGGAAATCGCAGCGACTCGCCACACGCGTGGGCGATGGAACCTCGGCGCGGGTTTCGCACGCACGTGGAACCGCGACCACGCCTCCGGCTATTCAGGTCAATCGCTGCGGAACAATGAGTATCCGCTGACGCCCAACGATCTCTTGAACGCCGGCGCCGGCGGCCGCTACGAATTCTCGACATGGACGGCTAAAGCGCACGCCACGTTCGAGGCGCCATGGCAGCTGCGCATCACGCCGGTCTTGCGTCATCAATCTGGTCAACCGTTCGGGAGGACACAGACGACGGAGCCCGGACAACTTCGCTATGGCACCGTGACGTTGCTCATGGAGCCCATCGGCACGCGCCGCCTGGACCACCTGACACTCGTGGACGTCAGAATCGAAAGACCGATACAGGTGAAACGCCGCCGGGTCGCGGCATTCGTCGATGTTTTCAACTGCCTCAACGCCAATCCTGAACAGAACGCGATCTGGTCGTCGGGTGCGTCCTTCCTGCGGCCGTTGAGCATCGTCTCTCCGCGGATCGCGAGGGCGGGCCTGAACGTCGTCTGGTAAGTTCGACTATGGAACTGCTATCCAACGGTCAGCGAAGGTTGAACCGCTTTCGCAGTTGATCGAGTCTCGGATCGCCGCGAAGCAGCGACATCTCGGGGTAGGCGAGGACCGCAGCGGTTCGTACCGGGGCAATGTCGGCGGCGCGCGAGAGTGCTTCGAACGTGCGGTCCTTGTCGCCAAGCGCGGCGTAGTTCAGCGCCTGGCGGTAGGGATGCGCGTTCTTTGGCTGACTGAGGAGACGATCGACGTCCGCGCGGCGACCGAGCTTCACGTAGGCTGGCATCAGCCAGCGCTCCCAGTCCGCCGGGTGCGGCCGGCTGTTCCACAGCGCGATGGCCTCCTCTGGCCGTCCGGCGAACGTCAACGCCCGCGCGAGCACGTTCGCCGCATACGTGAAGTCCGGATCGGCCGCGATGACCTGCCGCAGGTTCACGATCGCTTCCTCATAACGCCCGCTGGCGAACTGCGCCCTCGCTACCTCCCGCTTCACTGCGAGCGACAATGGGTCCATCTGCCTCGCGCCGGCGAGAACGTCGAGCGCCTTCGCCGCGTGTCCCTGCGGCAGCAGCGTCGAGGCCGAATAGCTGGTTCGGATCTCGCTCAGGTTCGGATTCAACGCGATCGCACGCTCGAACGACGACGTGGCGCGGTCCCAGTCGAACTCGCGCGCGTAGGTGACACCCATCGCCGCGTGCGCTTCGGCGAGTTGGGGGTCGAGCTGCAGCGCCTTGACAGCGGCCGCTCGCATCCCGACAAGAGCGCTTTCCGGAGCCTCGATCGTCCATGACATGGTGGCGTAGGCATCGGCGAGTCCGGCGTGCGCAGGTGTAAAGTCACGATCGATGGCAATGACCTGCTCGAACAGCCGCGCCGCCTCCTCCGCGTTCTGCGGGCCGCGGCGAGCCACCAGCGCTCGGGCGCGCAGGTAAAGGTCGTAGGCGGCCAGGTTGGTCTGGTAGCGCCGTTGTCCGCGTCCAAGCGTCAGGCGCAGCTCGTTGACAATCGCCAGCGAGATCTCATCCTGTATCGCGAACACGTCGTCGAGCGTCCGCTCGAACCGTTTGGACCACACGGGGACGTCGTCGGGGACGCGCACGAGCTGTGCGTTGATTCTGAGCTGGTTGCCAATGCGCTGGACGTAGGCCTCGACGACAAGAGCGACCTGCAAGTGATTCGCGACTTCGCGCATGTCACGAGGCCGGTTCTTGAAGAAGAACGAGGAGGTCTGGGACCTGACCTGCAGGCCGTCGATGACGGCAAGGTTGCGGATGACTTCGCTCGTGAGGCCATCGATGAAGTCGTCGTTGCCGGCATCGGAACTGGCGTTGACGAACGGCAGCACGGCGATGCTGGGACTCTTCGCGGCGTGCACCGGCGGTGCTGCACGCAGGAGCATCGCGCGCAGACCAGGATTCCAGCCGATCGCGAGTCCAGACAGCAGCATTGCCGTGACGGCGGCGCCATACGCGACGCGCCTGCTGGTTGGCGCGCGTTCGAGCGCGGCGAGCGCCTCGCCAAAGGCCTCGGCCCCGGCGTAGCGCCGATCGGGATCCGGATCGATCGCGCAAGCGAGAACGCGGCGCAGCCGCGCCGGAATCCCGGCACGATCGAGCCGCGCGTTTCCGTCTCCGGTTGCGTGCGCGCGCCGAAGATCTGTGAGATCGCCGCCAAATACCGGGTACGAACCTGTCAACAGCCGGAATAGCACGACGCCGATGCTGTAGACGTCGCTCCGTTGTGTAGCGGCCGCGCCCGACAGCACTTCAGGCGCGAGATAGAGTGGTGTGCCCGCGGTCCCCTTACCCGTCGGGGCGTCGGCCTCGTGGCCGGTGCCGAAGTCCATGAGCACCGCGCGGCCGCTGTCTTCGAGCATGACGTTCTGGGCCTTGATATCGCGATGCACCAGGCCCGCCGCGTGGACCGCCGCAACCGCCGCACAGAGGTCCATGCCGAGCCGTGTGACGTCGGCTGCCGTGAACGTGCGGCCGCTGCGCAGCGCTTCCTCGAGCGTGCGCCCTTTGACGAACTCCATCCACAGCCCGATGCGCCCGTCGATGGGCTCCGCGCCGTAGATGGTGACGACATTCGGATGGCGGACACGCGCGAGCAGACGGCCTTCCTCGATGACGGCGGAACCCGGCCGGTCTTCGGCGAGGACGTCCGAGCGCAGCAGCTTCAGGGCGACCTCGCGATCCAGCCGCGGATCCCAGGCGCGATAAACGTCGCCGAATGCGCCCTGTCCGATCCGCTCGAAGACCTGCAGATGGCCCCAATGCCACGGTTCCGCCGGAATCGCCGCGCTCGCGCGCCGCATCTGCCGCAGCGCCGCAAGCGTCTTGAGCTGCTCGACGAACGCTTTGTCCGGCAGTTCTTCCGTCTCGATGCTGCGCCAGTCGATCGGCGTGCCGTCGAGAATGGCGTCCGCAATTCCGTCGAGTGTCGGTTTCGGGTTCACACCTTCATTTTCCTTATGCGTCCATTCCAGGCGTCCATTCCTTGAAAACGTTCGCGGAGGGTGTCCCGGACAGGCTCGTCGAGGTTGGCTGCCTTTCAGTCGATTCTACTCTCCATCGGTTCGTCCGATCCGCCCTTGGAAAGCGTTTGGATCCTCAGGAGAACGAAATGCTCCCATCGCAACGTCGCCTGCGGCGCTTATCCACCGAAAGGGATTCACAATGACGGGCAATATCATCCACACGCGCCGCGCCTTGCTCTGCGCGACGGCGATTTTGGCCTGCTCAACCCTTGCCGGCTGCGGCGCGGCCGGCAAGACGGGACCCACCGGCGGCACTGTCGCGACGACTGCGCCGTCCCCAACTCCAACTCCACCTCCGATCCCGACGCCCGAGTACACAGGGACACCCGTGCCGTTCAATCTCACGCAGAGCCGGACGCTCGACATACTAGGCTGGGACGCCTGGCCGAGCGCGCCCACGCCATCGGCGATTCAATTGCGCTGGAACGCCGCAATCGGCAAATACGAGCTGCTCGCACCGGGCTACCCCGATTGGAACCGGCTCGAGGCCTTGCAGGATCTTCGATTTGGCGGCACGCCACATGAGTACGACGTCTTCGGAAGCGGCGGAACAAAACTCCCGTTTTCCATGTTGCTGTTTGCCCCGCCCCATCGACCACCCGCGGATGGATACGTCGGCAATGCCCGCATCTGGCAAAACGCGTCCGCGCGCGCCTACTTCGCCTTCGGCATAGCGACGGAGCCGGGCGACGTTCCGGTCAGCGGAACGGTGACGTGCACCGTCGCCGAGGACGAAATCGGCGAGGGACAGCTGACCTTCGATCGTGCCGCAGGAACCGTGTCCGGATGGGTGGAGCCGTTCTGGGGTGGGGGTGTCCGACACGAGCTGGTTCAGACGAACTTCGCTCCGGGCGCTACCACTTTTGCCGCCACGTTCGGCAGTGGCGGGATCCTGGAAGGCCGCTTCTTCGGCCCACGGGCGGCCAACGTCGCGGTCCGAGCAAAGGGCGGCGGCGAAGGCTTCGCAGCCGTGACTGGAATTATGACGGGGGTGTGCGGCGGGTGAGGGAACCTTGGAGAG
>JBKPSE010000009.1:0-5177 GCA_046765855.1 Acidobacteriota bacterium
CACCAGTACCGCGCCGCTTACGAGTTGTGCGGCACGGTCTACAGCGACTTCGGTCACAACGAGCGGGATCTTGGACTTCGCGACAATCTGATCCGGCTCGACACGGAAATGCTGGGGGAGTGCCGGCGGCTCTACGCCAACGCGCAGAACACCGCCAATCGCGTCAGCAAGTACAACGGTCTGCACGCTGAAGCGCTCTACCATCCGCCCAAGCTCGCCGCGCAGCTCGCAGGCGCCACTCCGTCATACGGCAACTTCGTGTTGTCGGTCGGGCGGATCGAATCGGTCAAACGCGTCGATCTGCTGGTGTCGGCGATGGCTCGGGTCGATAAGCCGATCAGGCTGGTTGTCGCGGGCGACGGGACGCAGCGCGCCAATGTCGAGCGGGCCGCTGTCGAGTCGGGCGTCGCCGATCGCGTGACGTTCCTGGGCAGCGTCGACGACATGCAGCTGCTCGAGCTGTATCGCGAGGCGCTGGCGGTGCTCTATCCGCCCTACGACGAGGACTTCGGGTATGTCACGCTCGAAGCGTTCCTCTCGCGCAAACCGGTCGTGACCGCGACCGACTCCGGCGGTCCGACCGAGTTCGTCGTCGACGGGGTCAACGGCTTTATCTGCGAGCCCTCGGCGGAGGCGTTTGCCGCCGCCATCAACCGGATCGCTGGAGATCGCGGCCGCGCCGCCTCGCTTGGCGACGCCGGGTTCGCCCGTGCGAAACTCGTCACCTGGGACGGCGTGATCGAGAAGCTGGTCTCGTGAAGAAACTGATCATCCAGATTCCGTGCCTCAACGAGGCGCAAACGCTGCCGGCGACCCTGGCCGATCTGCCCAAGAGAATCGCCGGCGTCGACCTCATCGAAGTGCTCGTCATCGACGACGGGTCGCGTGACGGAACCCCCGACGTGGCGCGCGCGTGCGGCGTCGATCACATCGTACGCCTCAGACGCAACAAGGGTCTCGCCGCGGCATTCCAGGCAGGCATCGATGCCTGCCTCAAGGCCGGCGCCGACTTCATCGTCAATACCGACGCGGACAACCAGTACGCCGGACACGACATCCCGACACTGCTCGCGCCGCTGCTGCGCGGCGAGGCGGACATCTGCATCGGCGACCGCAACATTGCGGAGCTTCGTCACATGTCGTGGCGCAAGCGTCAGCTGCAAGGGCTCGGCAGCTGGGTCGTGCGGCAGGTGTCGAACACATCGGTGCCTGATACGACGAGCGGGTTCCGCGCCTACACACGCGAAGCGGCGCTGCGCATGACGATCATCTCCGAGTTCTCCTACACGCTCGAATCGATCATCCAGGCGGGCAAGAAGCGGATGGCCATCGCGCACGTGCCGATCTCGGTCAATCCCCGGACGCGAGAATCGCGGCTGTTCGACAGCATCTTTGCCTACATCAAGAGATCGGGCGCGACGATCGTCCGCATTTACGCGATGTACGAACCGTTGAAGGTGTTCACCTACATCGGCTTCGCGGTGTTCGGCCTCGGGTTCGTGATCGCGCTGCGATTCGTCTACTACTACCTCACCGCCTACACAGGCTCGGGGCGGTACCTGCAGTCGCTGATCTTCTCGGCCGTCCTGATGATCGTCGGTTTCCAGGTGCTGCTCATCGGACTGCTCGCCGACGTCATCTCGGGGAATCGCAAGCTCCTGGAAGATCTCGTCTATCGCGTCCGTACGCTGGAATTGCCGCAGCGCGACGACGAGCGGGAGCGGCAGCCGGTCACGCACGCGGCGGACCGGTCCGATCGGTGGGAGCCCTGATGGCCGATCCGGCCACTATCTCCATCGTCATTCCGGCGTACAACGAGAGCGAGGCGATCGCGGAGGTGGTCGGCGAGCTGCGCTCCGCCGCACCCTGGCGTGAGATCATCGTCGTCGACGACGGCTCGAGTGACGGCACAGGTGAGCGCGCGGCGGCGGCGGGCGCGACGGTCGTGCGGCACGCCTATAACATCGGCAATGGCGCGGCGGTGAAAAACGGGATCCGCCGCGCGAGCGGTGAGTACGTCCTGATCATCGATGCCGATGGACAGCATCCGCCGGAAGACGCGCTGCGGTTGGCGGCGAAGCTCGGCGACTACGATCTCGTGGTTGGTGCGCGGTCGGCGGAAACCCAGGCGACGCAGACGCGGCGCGCGGGCAACGGTGCGCTCAACCGGCTCGCCAGTTATCTGACGGGACGGCAGATTCCCGATCTCACGTCCGGGTTCCGTGGCGCGCGTGCGTCGGGATTACGCGAGTTTCTGCATCTGCTGCCCAACGGGTTCTCGACGCCGACGACGACAACTCTGGCGTTCCTGAAGGGGGGCTACAGCGTCGCGTTCGAGCCGATCCATGCGCGAGCGCGCGCCGGAACGTCGAAGATTCGGCTGGCGCGGGACGGCGCCAAGTTCCTGATGATCATCTTCAAGATCATCACGATCTTCAGTCCGTTCCGCATCTTCCTTCCAATCAGCGCCGCGTCGTTCCCGCTCGGCGCCGCCTACGCGCTGTGGACGATCTACTCGCAGAGTCACGTCACCAATTCCTCGGTGCTGTTGATTCTGTTTGCCGTCGTCGTATTTCTCGTTGGCCTGGTCTCGGAGCAGATCTCGGCGCTGCGGTTCGAAGGCCGGCGGTGAACCCGGCGCGCGCGACCGGCTGGATTCTCGTATGCGTGGCCGTCGGGCTCGCGCTGCGTGTCGCGTTCGCTCTCGGGTACTGGTCGAACAAGCCGCTGACCCATGACGAGCGGGAGTATCTTGCGCTCGCGCGCAGCGTCGCGCGTGGTGAGGGGTTCACCTATCCCGCGGACGAGCCTTTGCCCGGTACCGGGCAGCGGTTCGGGCGCGCGCCGGGCTACCCGCTCTTCCTCGCTACGCTGCGTCTGACCGCTCCTGTCGAGCACGCGCCGCGTCGTGTGCAGCTCGCGCAGTGTGCCGTCGGGGCGCTCGGCGTCTGGCTGATCGCCTCGATTGCGCGCCGCGCCGGCGGCGATCGAGCCGGCGTCACCGCGGCGGCCGTTGCCGCTGTGTATCCCCCGCTGGTGTGGATGCCCGCCTACGTTCTGAGCGAGACGCTGTATTCGGCGCTCGCACTCTCCGCTGCGCGCCTCCTGCAAAACCGGGACAGTCCCAGTTTCCGAAACGGGGACAGTCCCAGTTTCGGCTTCCGGAAAACTGGGACTGTCCCGGTTTTTGCGGGGGTCTTCGTCGGGCTGGCCATCTTGACGCGGCCGGCGATGTTGTTTTTTCTGCCATTCGTGACGCTGTGGATGGTGCGAACGCGTGCGTACCTGGCCGCCGGGATGCTGCTGGCGATTGCCTGCCTCTGCGTGCTGCCGTGGACGATTCGCAACCACCGCGTCTATGGACGCTGGATCGCCGTCGCGTCCGAAGGGGGCGTCACCTTCTGGACGGGTAATCACCCGCTGGCCGTCGGCGACGGCGATCTCGCGGCGAACCCCGCGTTGAAGCGCGCCGAACTCGAATTCCGCGCCGCACACCCCGGCCACACGCCCGAGCAGCTCGAGCCGCTCTACTATCGGGACGCCTTCGCCTGGATTCGCCGCCAACCCGTCGCGTGGCTTGGGTTGCTCGCGCGCAAAGCGTTCTTCACGGTAGTACCGGCGGGACCGTCCTATGCGCTACACTCCACGAGGTACTTCGCAGCTTCGGCGGTGTCGTACCTGCTGGTGCTCGCCGGCGCAGTCGCCGGAGCGCTGCGCTGGCGACGGGCGCGTCACGGCAGCGGCACACTTGCGCCGCTCTGGCTGATGGCAGCTGCCACCGTCGTGGCCGGGTTGATGTTTTTTCCCCAGGAACGGTTCAGGATTCCAGTCATCGATCCGGCGCTGATCGCAACCGCCGCGCTGACGGCGGGACTACGGCACCATGAACGTACTGATCGTCACCCCCACCTATAACGAACGCGAGAACCTGCCGGTCCTCGCTGCCGGGGTGCTCAAATACGACGGCGCGCGAATGCTGGTCGTCGATGACGGATCGCCCGACGGGACCGGCGCCGTTGCCGATCAACTGGCGCAACAGTACCCGGGACGCGTCGAGGTGATGCATCGCACCGGCCCTCGCGGACTTGGCCGCTCGTACGTCGACGGCCTGCTGCACGCGATCAAAGAGGGACGCGCGGATTACATCTGCCAGATGGACGCCGACCTGTCTCACAACCCCGAGTACCTGCCGGATCTGGTCGCGGCCGCCGCCGACCACGACCTGGTGATCGGATCGCGCTACATGTACGGCGTCAGCGTCGTGAACTGGCCGCTCCATCGCATCTTCCTCAGCGCCTTCGGCAACCGCTACATCCGCTTCATCACCTCGCTCTCCGCCACCGATTGCACCAGCGGCTATCGCTGCTGGAGGCGCGAGGCGCTGGCGCGGATGCCGATCGCCGCCATGGTCTCGGACGGCTATTCGTTTCTGGTGGAAATGCTGTTCGAGGCGCGCCAGCGCGGACTGCGCATCGGCGAGGTCCCGATCATCTTCATCGAACGCCGCCTCGGCCAGTCGAAGCTCTCATCCAACGTACTGCTGGAGTCCCTGATCATGCCGTGGCGCCTGGTGCTGCGCTCGCGCCGCTGACATGCGCCACGTCGTCGTGATGGTGACGACGTCGTATCCCCGCTTTCCGGGTGATTCGGTCGGCACGTTCATGGAGCCGATCGCCAAAGGCATAGCGGCGCGGGGCCACGAGGTCCACATCGTCGCGCCGTGGCACCCGCGGATCACGCGGCCGAAACAGGAAGACGGCGTCCATTTCCATTTCTTCCACTACGCGCCGATCGCCGCGCTCAACGTGTTCGGATACGCCGCGGGATTACAGGCGGACGTGAAATTGAAGATGACGGCCTGGATGGCCGCACCGCTGGCCCTCACGGCAGGCTGGTTCAAGGCCATGCGGGTCGCGCAGAAGCGCCGCGCGACGCTGATGCACGGGCACTGGGTCGTACCCGGCGGCGTGATTGCGGCGTGGGCGCAGCCGCGCCTGCCGCTGGTGGTCAGTCTGCACGGATCCGACGTCTTCGTGGCCGAGCGGACGCCGGCCGCGCGAGCCGCGGCACAACGCGTGTTCGCGCGCGCGGGGATGGTGACGGCGTGCAGCGACGATCTCGCCCGCCGCGCGATCGCTCTCGGCGCGGACGCGACTCGGATGGACGTCGTCCCCTAC
>JBKPSE010000010.1:0-7798 GCA_046765855.1 Acidobacteriota bacterium
GCGTCGTCTTGCGCGTGTCGAGCACGACGATCTTGCCGCCGGCCGCCTCGACGAATCGACGCGTCAGCGTGGCGATGCCCGAGAGACGCTGCATGAAGTTGAGCGCCGTCCGCTCCGCCGTCAGCAGTGCCGAGGCGAGGCCACGAAGCTCCGCCACCTCCGTCCCTTGATCGACGTAATCGCCATCGCCGTACTGCGCGGGCGTGCCGCGGCAATGCTCACCGCGGAGCGCACAGCGCTGAACTTCATGCAGCGCTTGTCGGGCATCGCAACGTTGACGCGCCGCTTCGTCGATGCCGCCGGCGGCGCGATCACGATCCTGGACACGCGCAAGACGACGCCGACGCTGCGGGCGCTGGAGAAGTACGCCGTTCTCGCAGGCGGCGGCACCAATCATCGCGGCTGTCTCGACGATGGCATTCTGATCAAAGACAACCACGTTCGTCTCGCGGGCGGCGTCCGGGAAGCCGTGAAGCGGATGAAAGACAGCGATCCGGAGATGCCGATCGAAATCGAGGCGCAGAGCCTCGAACAGGTGGACGAGGCCCTGGCCGCGGGCGCCGACATCATCCTGTTCGACAACCTGCCGATCGAGGTGATCCGCGAGGGCGTCAGGCGGGTGAACGGCCGCGCCAAGATCGAGTTGTCTGGCGGCGTCACGCTCGAGCGGATTCCCGAGCTGGCCAAGACGGGGGCGAACTACGTTTCCGTCGGCGCGCTGACGCACTCTGCTCCCGCCGCGGATCTCAGCTTCGAACTCGAACCCGACCAGTAGCCGCGGAGCGCGCGGGTGAATGGCGCCTTCGAATGCCACGGACCACACCGGTCAGATCAAGCCACGGAATACACGGAGCACACGGATCAATCCCGCCGCCGAATGCGCGGACGACACGGGTGAGACCAGGCCACGGAATACACGGAGCACGCGGATCATCACGCCGCGGAATGCCGCGGACGACACGGGTCAGATCAGGCCGCGGAATACACGGAGCACACGGATCGTCACGCCGCGGAATGCGCGGACGACACGGGTCAGATCAGGCCGCGGAATACACGGAGGGCACGGATCATTACGCCGCGGAACGCGCGGAGACGCGGGTCAGATCAGGCCGCGGAATACACGGAGCACGCGGATCAGTCACGCCGCGGAATGCGCGGACCACACGGATCAGCGCGCCGAGAACGCGCGGCTACACGGGCGAACTCACGCTGCGCTGTAATCCGTGGCTTAATTGATGCGTGTCCTCAGTGGCTGACCCGATCCCCGACGAGTTTTCCTCCGCATTGCTCGCGACCGCGTCGGTGCGCGGCGCTTTTGGGCAACGCCTGTATTACGCTGCGGAAGTCAGCTCCACCAACGACCTCGCGGCCGCCGCGGCCGAGCGCGGTGAACCGGAGGGGACGACGTTCGTGGCCGGCGCGCAGACGGCGGGACGGGGCCGGCTTGGCAGGACGTGGTTCTCGCCGCCGGGCGCCGGTCTCTACGTGTCGACGATTGTGCGGCGGCGCGTTGTCGCGCCGTGGATTACGCTTGCCGGCGGCGTGGCCGTCGCCGACGGCATCAATACCGCCACCGCCCTGCCGCTTCAGATCAAATGGCCCAACGACATCGTCGCGGTGAGCGGCAGCGGCTTCAAGGTACGGCGGAAGATCGCCGGGATCCTGGCTGAAGCCTCTTCGAGCGGCGACGGCGTGCAGCACATCGTGCTCGGCATCGGCATCAACCTGGGTCCGGCGTCGTTTCCACCGGAACTCGCCGATCGCGCGGGCTCGATCGAAAGCGAGCTCGGACGTCCGGTGGACGCCGGCGCCATCCTGGCGCAGGTTCTGGCGCAGCTGAACCAGACGCTCGACGGCCTGGCGGCATCCGGACCGCGGGCGCTGCGCGAACGATGGCTGGCACTGTCCCCCTCGGCGTACGGCGCGGCAATCGAATGGGACGGCGCGGCGGGCGTCGAGACCGGAACGACGGCGGGCCTGGCGGAAGATGGCGCGCTGCTCGCCCGCACTCGTTCGGGTGTCGCCCGCATCATCGCCGGTGAGGTACGCTGGTTGTAGCGCCGCCGTCACTCAGCGAATGCGCGCCGGCGGCTTTCGCCTCGCTCAGGATGTGGTGAGCGTCAGTCGAACCACGCGGCGACGGCGCGCGAGAGCGCGTGTAGGGGAGTCCGAGGGGCAAAGCCCCTCGGACAAGAAGGAAGAATGCGAGCGAGCGCCGCGAGCGAGCCACGCGCTCGAATGCGCGCCGGCGGCCTTCGACCTCGCTCAGGGCGTGGCGACCGTCAGTCGAACCACGCGGCGGCGCGCGAGAGCGCGTGTAGGGGAGTCCGAGGGGCAAAGCCCCTCGGAAAAGAGATGCTACTTGCGATTGACGTCGGCAACACCAACGTAACCATTGGCGTCTTCGACGGCGCCCGCCTCGCGCACAGCTGGCGGCTGGCCGCGCTGCGCGAGCGCACGGCCGACGAACTCGGCATCTTCGTGACGCGGCTGTTCGAGCAGGCGCACCTCGCGGTGCCCGCCGTCGACGGCATTGCCGTCGCGTCGGTGGTGCCGCCGCTGACTCGCCCGATGGAAGAAATGTGCGAGCGCTACTTCTCGCAGAAGGCATTGATCGTCGACGCGACGAACGCGGGGATGCCGGTGCACTACTTGCCGGTTGGCGATGTCGGCGCCGACCGGATCGTCAACGCTGTCGCCGGCTGGGAAAAGTACGGCAGGACGGCAGGGGCGCCGCTGATTGTCGTCGACTTCGGCACCGGCACCACCTTCGATGTCATCTCGACTGCCGGCGAATACATGGGCGGCGTGATCTGCCCCGGCATCGGCATTTCCGCCGACGCGCTGTTCCAGCGCGCGGCGCGGCTGCCGCGCGTCGACGTGCGCAAGCCGGACGCGGTGATCGGACAGAACACGGTCAATGCGATTCAATCGGGACTGTTCTTCGGCTATGTCGAAATGGTCGACGGACTGGTCCGGCGCATGCGCGGCGAGCTCGAGGGGGGCGATCGCGCGATCGTGATTGCGACCGGCGGTCTCGCCGACGTCATCTCGGGCGAGAGCGCGACGATTCAGCACGTCGACCCGAACCTCACGCTGGACGGACTGCGTTTGATCTGGCTGCGGCATCGACAGTGATGGATCCGGCGGAGTACTGCCGGCAGATCGAGACCTATCTCTGCCGCAAGAACGAGGGTCACCTCATTCGCATCGTCGGTCCAGTGTTCGAGCAGGTCAGCGGCTGGGCGGCGCAGGGTGTGCCGCTCGCCGTTGCCTTCCGGGGCATCGATCAGTACTGCGAGCGGTATTACGCGAAAGGGCCGCGGCGTCGCCCGGTACGAATCGAGTTCTGCGAAGCCGACATCCTGACGCTGTTCGACGACTGGCGGCGTGCCGTTGGTGTGTCGGCGCTGGCGGGGGAGGCCGAGAGCGAACCGCGCAAAGCAGATTCGCTGCCGGCGCATCTCGATCGTGCGATTGCGAAGCTGACCGCGCTCCGTGCCGGCCCGCATTCCACAGTCTTTGACACGCATCTGGACGCGGCCGTACGCGAGCTTGACCTATTGCGGTCGGCGGCGAAAGCGGCCAGGGGCGAACCGCGCGCGGAGATCCTCGCGCGGCTCATGCAGATGGATCGCGAGCTGCTCGATGCTGCACGCACTGGACTCGATGCCAGCCGCAGTGCGGACCTGCGCGCGCAAGCGGAAGCAGAGATCGCACCCTTCGCCGGCCGCATGTCTCCGGACGCGCGAGCGCGTACCGTCGAGGCCGCGTTCGAACGCCTCGTGCGCCAGGCCAGTGGTCTTCCCACACTGACCCATGAGCGATAGACCATACCCATGAGCCTTGCCGAAGGGCAGCAGGTCGAACTCGCCATCGAAAAGCCCGCGTCGGGCGGCCGCATGATTGCGCGGCATCTCGGCCAGATCGTGCTCGTGCGCGGCGCGATCCCGGGGGAGCGTGTGCTCGCCTGGATCGAGCGCGCGGAAAAGCGGATGGCCTATGCGGTCACTCGCGAAATCATCGAGACCTCGCCCGATCGACGCCCGGGCGGACAGGATCCGCTCTGCGGCGGTGCGTTGTACTCGCATATCGCCTATCCACGGCAGCTCGCGATCAAATCAGACGTCGTCCGCGACGCGTTCGCCCGTCTTGGCCGCCATCCGATCGATCGCGCCATCGACGTCGCTGCGTCGCCCGAAGAGGGCTATCGAATGCGCGCGCGGTTTCACGTCCACGGCGCGCGCGTTGGTTTCTACCGAGAGGGCACGCATCAGTTGTGCGACGCCGCGCCGACCGGGCAGCTGCGGCCTGAAACCGTCGCTGCCGCCGGCCGAATCGCTGCGGCCGTGAATGCCAGCGCCGCGGGAGCCGTCGCGTCGATCTCCCTTACCGAGAACATTCCAGGAACCCAACGCGCGGCGCACCTCGAACTGACACCGGGCGCGCAGGTCATGGAAGATGTGCTGAAGCGGGCGGTCGATGATGCAGAAGTGCGCGGCATCAGCACGCATGATCTGCGGACGGGAAAGCCAGTCGCGGCCGGGGTGCCGGTTGTCGTGGATTCGCTCGCCGACGTCACCGGCGGCCGGGTGACGGACGGCACCATGCAGCGTCATGCGGAAAGTTTCTTTCAGGGGAATCGCTTTCTCCTGGCGCAGCTGGTCTCCGCTGTCGCCGACGCGGTTCCGGAAACTGGAGAGGTCGTCGACCTTTATGCCGGCGTCGGCCTGTTTTCGGTCGCGCTTGCGGCAGTGGGCCGGCTGGAAGTGACCGCGATCGAAGGCGATCGATCGAGCGGCGCCGATCTGCGCGAGAACGCTCGATCTCAGGCGCCGCGGCTCGACGCGCGCGTCGGACGCGTGGAAGAGTACCTGGCGTCGCGCCGCGGCCGGCCCCCGGCGACGCTGATTATCGATCCCCCGCGCACCGGCCTCTCGAAGGAGGCGGCCGACACGATCGTCCGGCTCTCGTCGCCGCGGCTCGTCTATGTTTCGTGCGATCCACCGACGCTGGCGCGCGATGCGCGCCGACTGCTTGATGCCGGCTATCGCATCGAATCGCTGCGCGCGTTCGATCTCTTTCCCAACACGCCGCACGTCGAGGCGCTTGCCGTGTTCACACAGGCGTGACGCGCGCGCGGGCGGCGTCGACGAAACGCGCGAAGAGTCCATCGAACTCCCCCGTCCGCCAGAAGTTCTCCGGATGCCACTGGACGCCCACGCAGAACGCCGCGTCGGGCTTTTCGATCGCCTCGACGATTCCGTCGGGTGACGTCGCGGAGGTGACGAACTGCGGCGCGACCCGCGCGACCGACTGATGATGGCGGCTGTTGACGGAGCAGGTCTGCAGATCCGCCGCGGGCCCCAAGGCCTCAGCGAGTCTTGTCCCCTGGACGACGCGCACGCAATGCGCGAGGTGGTCCTTTGGCTCATCCAGCGAGTGCTGTAGCTCGGAGCTGACGGCGGTGGGGATGTCCTGCACCAGCGATCCGCCGGCAGCCACGTTCAGCACTTGCACGCCACGGCAAATCGCAAAGATCGGCAGGTTCGCCTCCATCGCCGCGCGCGAGAGCGGGATCTCGAACTCGTCGCGCTCCGGCGCGATCTGTGTCGTCGCATGCGGCGCCTCGCCGTACAGCGCGGGATCGACATCGAGTCCTCCCGTGAGCAGCAGCCCGTGAATCCCTGGCACGACAGTCAGCGGATCGTCGCCGTTGTCTAGTACGCGTGGCTCACCGCCGGCCTTCTTCACCGATTCCACGTAGTCATCGATCCGCGAGCACGGCGTAATTCCAATCACAGGTTTCATCGCTCAGCACCCGCCACTGTTACATCCGCTCCGGCACGCTGCAGCCCATCAGATCGAGCGCCTGCGTGAGCTGCCGGCGGTAATAGGCAATCGCCGCCGCACGCCACAGGCGGACGTCCGCCCGTTCTTCCTTCAGTACAGGATAGGCGTGATAAAAACCGTTGAACTGCTGCGCGAGACCGAACGCGTACTTCGCGACGACGGAGAGCTCCAGCGTCCGCACCGCCTGATCGACGACATCGTCCAGGCGTGCCGCTTCCAGGACGAGTCCCCAGAGCTCGTGCGAGTCCTCGCTGCCATCGGCAATCGGCTGCTGCGAGAGTGAGGGCAGAGAGGTAACCACGGCGTTCGCGTCGACTCCCTCGCGTTCCTTCAGCTTGGCGAAGATGTTGTTCGCCCGCACGACCGCGTACTGGAGATATGGGCCGCTCTCACCTTCGAAGCTGAGCGCCTCGTCTATGTCAAAGGCGATCACCTTGCCGCGCGAGAACTTCACCATGAAGTAGCGGACGGCCGCAATCGCGATCATCTCCGCGGTCCGGCGGATTTCTTCGGGTGTGAACTCCGGGTTCCGTTTCTCCACTTCGACGGCCGCCTTGTCGGTCATCTGATCGATGAGGTCGTCCGCCTTCACACCGAGGCCCTTGCGTCCGGAGACTTCGACGAAGGGCTTGCCGCTGTCTTCGCTCGAGTCGTAGCCGAGCTCGCGAGCCGTGTTATGGGTCAGTGCGACCATCTCGTACGAGTAGTGGACCGAGCGGCGCGCCTGTTCCTCGAAGCCGAGCGCGGCGAGCGCCTGCTTGAGCAGCTTCTGCAGATATGCCTGACGCGTGTCGATGACGTTGCACACCATGGAGGCGCGGCCGAACTCGGGGTGCCCCGCGACATCCGCGGCTGGATCCGAGGTCGTGGAATACAGCGTGCAGCCGTCCCCCTGCTCGTCGAAGACGCGGTAGTAGAAGTCCTTTCCGAGCACACCGAACTTCCACATCTGATAAGCCATGTCCTTGCCGACATAGGTCACCGTGCCGTCGGACCGTACGATCACTTTCTCTTTCTGTTCCTCTTCGCCCTCAGATTCCTTCGCTTCCTTCGTGTCATCGATTGTCATGACCCAGCAACCAGCGAGCTTCCCCTCGCTCTGCAAGTAGACTTCGCCGGTTTTCTTCAGGAACTCGAAGGCGTGCGCCCAGAAGTGCAGGCGCAGGATGTCTCCTTCCCAGGTGAGCAGGTCGTAGCGGATGTTCAGACGCCGCATCGTCTCGAGATGGCAGCGGACGATGCGATCGGCGATGAAGGCGGCCATTGCGGCGGTATCGTTGCCCCCATGTTCGATCGCGTGCAGCGCGGCGCTGCGGATCTTCAGCCGTTCTTTGTCTCCCTCGTACCACTCGGTGACCTTGGCGTAGAGGTCCCAGCAGTAGTAGTCGAAGCGGGTGCCCTCCGCGATCCGGCGCACGTCGTCCAGTGACTTTTTCTCCAGCTCGCGGAAGCCGACGACCACGTCCGCGACCTGAACGCCGGTGTCGTCGATGTAGTTCTGGATCTCGACGTCGCGCCCTTGGAAGCGGAGCAGTCGGCCGAAGGCATCACCGGTGGTTGCATTGCGGAGATGTCCGATGTGAGCGGCCTTGTTGGGATTGATCGCCGTGTGCTCGACAATCGTCTTGTTACCGCCGGCGGGACTCGATTGGAAAGCAGCAACGGCGTTCGGGCGGGAGGCGTCCGCAAGCCATCGCGTGAGCCAGTACGGCCGATCGAGAAACAGATTCAGATATCCGTTTGGCGCCGCCTCCACCTTTGCCATGCCTTCGATGGTGCCGAGCGCAGCAGCGAGCTCCTGCGCGATCGCACGCGGCGGTTTCCGCAGACGGCGGGCGAGCGCGAAGGCGATCGGGATAGCGACATCCCCAAGCGCACGCCTCGGCGGCATTTCCAGCGACATCTCGGCGATTGCCGCGTCGTCGGCGGGAAGATCGTAGAGGCG
>JBKPSE010000011.1:0-2296 GCA_046765855.1 Acidobacteriota bacterium
CCCCCACCACCGACAACTACACTATCATGAGATCGTCGGCAGCGTCAGATGTGTATAAGAGACAGCCTCCGGCCTGGTCGAGGCAGTGAACATCGTCGGCTCGATCGAAGGCATCGCCTTCGTGCACTTCGACGAGAAGGACGTCGTCCGCCATTCGCTCGTCCAGCAGATCGTGAAGGCGTACGAAGCCTACGGTGGACCCAGACAGTAGGGCGCGGGGCGCGCGGACAATTCCGTCGCGGATGGCGCGGAGCAACCAGCCGCGGACCACGCCGCTAAAGCAGCCGCGGACGAAGCGAAGCACGCCGATAAACGTCGTCGTCACGGACGGACGCGGCCGCGGCGTCCGGGCGCCCGGACTCGCCGCGTGGCTGGCGCGCCTCGCCCCGAAAAACGCTCCCCGAGACATCAGCATCGCGCTCGTCTCCGATGCGCACATCCGCGCGCTGAATCGACGCTACCGCCGCATCGACAAGGTGACCGACGTGCTGTCGTTCGAGCCGTCCGACATTGCCATCGCCATCTCAGTGGCGCGCCGTCAGGCGCGCGAAGCGGGCCACTCCTACGCCGACGAACTGAAGGTACTGTCGTTGCACGGTCTGCTGCACCTGACCGGTTACGATCACCACACCCGCTCCGACCGCGAACGGATGGCGCGCCTCGAACGCCGTCTCCGCGCGAAGGGCGGGCTGCGCGCGGGTCTGATCGAACGAGCGGGCGGTGCAACCGAGCGACGCGGACGGCCCGCCCGCGCGCGGAGTGCTTCGGCGAGGTCTCGCCGTAGCGTCAGCGGAGGCGGAAGCGCGCCGGCGACGCGGCAGGCGAGAGCGCGTGGAGGGGAGTCCGAGGGACGACGCCCCTCGGATCGGAAATGATTCCGCTGATCCTGTTCCTGCTCGGCGTCGCCGCGGTGTATGTCGGCACTATCGAGACGGCCTTCAGCTCGCTGATGAAGCTGTCGCTGCGGCTGATGGCGGAGCGCGGCCGCGACGATCGGCTCGGCTACTATCTCGACGATCCGATCCAGCTGTTCGTGCCGGCGCGGCTGCTGCTCGGACTGATCTTCTCGCTAGCTACGGTGCTGCTCGCCGTGGTCACCGGCCGATCCGGCGTCAACCTCGCATCAATCTCCACGCTGCTCGCCTGCGTCGCGGTCTACATCATCGTCTGCGAGCACGTGCTGCCGTCGATCATCGTGCGGCGCAATCCCGAGGGAGTGCTCGCGGTTCTGCTTCCACCGTTCAGCGTCATCGCCCGGCTGATCTCTCCCGTCTCCGGCGGGCTCGTACGGCTGCTGACCAGCGGCCGCCAGGAGCGCGCGATCACGCCGCAGGAGCAGGCCGAGGAGAACCAGGGGGAAGTCGCGCACGCCTACCTCGAAGCCGGTGAGGAGCAGGGATTGATCGAGGGGGACGAGCGGCGGCTGCTGCAGTCCATCGTCGATTTCGGCGGCACGCTGGTACGTGAAGTCATGACGCCTCGGCCCGACATCGTCGCCATCCAGGACACGGCGACTGTCGCGGAGCTGCGCGCGCTGTTCCGCGAGCAGGAGTACTCGCGCTTTCCCGTCTATCGCGAGAACCTCGACAACATCCTTGGCGTGATCAGGATCAAGGATCTGCTGCAGATCGAAGGGGCAGCCGCCGACGCGCAGCCGCTGGCGATGCTGATTCGTCCGGCGACGTTCGTGCCGGAGACCAAGCGCGTGCCCGAGCTGCTCAAGGAGTTCCAGCGCAAGCAGGTGCAGATGGCCATCGTGGTCGACGAATACGGCGGAACCGCCGGCCTCGTGACCATCGAGGATCTGCTCGAAGAGATCGTCGGCGAAATCCGCGACGAAGACGACGTGGAGTCGGAGCCGATCGTCGACGAGGGCAACGGCTCGTTCGTGTTCAGCGCCAAGGTGAGTTTCGACGACCTGCGCGAGCGTCTCGACCTCGAGATCGAATCCGAAGGGTTCGAAACGGTTGGCGGCTATATCCTCTCGCGGGTCGGGCGCGTGCCGGCGGTAGGGGAGACGCTCGAAGTGGACGGCCTCTCGGTCGAAGTGCTCGAAGCGGAACGGCGCCGCATTCACAAGGTGCGCTTCCGCAAGCCGGCGCCCATTCCGAATCCCTGATCGAGCCCGTCGGCAAGACGCCTCTGAAGCGGGAGTCCGCGTCCGCGTGAGGCTGACGCTTACCTCGGACGAGTCCCTCGACACCGCCTTCGTTCATCAGGCACAGCTTTGGCAAACTCGGGCCGGCGGCGCTGCGCGCCGGGTGCAAACCCTGGGCAGCGACGCTTTCACCCGCAC
>JBKPSE010000012.1:0-4341 GCA_046765855.1 Acidobacteriota bacterium
GGCGCATACCACGCGCTGGTGCCGACCAGTTTGGTGATCTCGGCGCCGCCATCCGCGGTCCGCTTGGCGATCGCGTCGATCCGCTCCTTGGTCATTCCCGGATAGTCGGGCAGCGGGATGCCGGCGATCGTCGAGTAGCGCGCCAGCGGCACCATCGTATCGCCGTGGCCGCCGAGCACGAATGCGTGGATGTTCTCGACCGACACGCCCGTCTCCATCGCGATGAAGGTGCGCATCCGCGCCGAGTCGAGTACGCCGGCCATGCCAATGACGCGCTCACGCGGGAACTTGCTCAGACGGTAGACCGCCTGGCACATCGCATCGAGCGGATTGGCGACCGGGACGATGATCGTGTTCGGCGAGTACTTGATCACCTGCTCGGTGACCGACTGCATGATCTTGTAGTTGGTCTGCAGCAGATCGTCGCGGCTCATGCCGGGTTTGCGCGGCACGCCCGAGGTGATCACGACGACGTCCGAGTTCGCCGTCTCCTTCCACCCTGCATCGTCAGCGCCGGCGCCGATGATGCGCGCGTCCGAGCCCTCGATCGGGCACGCCTGATACATGTCGAGCGCGACGCCCTTCGCCTTCTGGTCGGCGATGTCGATGATGACGACGTCGGCGAGCTCCTTATCGGCGACGGCGCGCGCCACTGTCGCGCCGACGTTCCCGGCGCCTCCTACGACGGTAACTTTTCTGTTCATGCCTCTCCCTGTCTGCGGATCTTCCGCCTGAAGGCGGAAGCTACATGTTGGCAATAATCGCGTCGGCGAACTGTGACGTCTTGAGCTCGGTCGCGCCGGTCATCTGACGCGCGAGATCGTAGGTCACCTTCTTCTGCTTGATCGTGGTGTCGATCGCGCCTTCGATCAAGTCGGCGACTTCGGGCCAGCCGAGGTAGCGGAACATCATCACGCCCGAGAGCACGACGGACGCGGGGTTGATCACGTCCTTGCCCGCATACTTCGGCCCGGTGCCGTGCGTCGCTTCGAAGAAGCCGATGTCATCGCCGATGTTCGCGCCCGGTGCCATCCCGAGTCCGCCCACCTGTGCCGCGCAGGCGTCGGAGAGATAGTCGCCGTTCAGGTTGGGCGTTGCGAAGACGTCGTAGTCGGCCGTCCGCGTGAGGATCTGCTGGAACACGCTGTCGGCGATGCGATCGTTGATCACGACTTTGCCGTCAGCCGAGGCGCCGGCGGTGACTTCGTCTTCGGTCACGATCTTGTCGCGGAACTCCGCTTTCGCGAGCTCGTAGCCCCAGTCACGGAAGGCGCCTTCGGTGAACTTCATGATGTTGCCTTTGTGCACCAGCGTGACGCTCTTGCGCTTGTTGTCGATCGCGTACTGGATCGCCATGCGGACGAGGCGCTTCGACCCGAATTCCGAGATCGGCTTGATGCCAATGCCCGAATCGATGCGGATGCGCTTGCCCATCTCGGAGGCGAGGAACTCGATGATCCGTTCGGCTTGCGGTGTGCCCTTGGCCCATTCGATCCCGGCGTAGACGTCTTCGGTGTTCTCGCGGAAGATCACCACGTTCATCAGCTCGGGCCGCTTGACTGGCGAGGGCGTGCCTTCGAAGTAGCGAACCGGCCGGACACACGCGTAGAGGTCGAGAACCTGCCGCAACGTAACGTTCAGACTGCGGATGCCGCCGCCGACTGGCGTGGTCAGCGGCCCCTTGATCGCGACTTTGTAGGCGCGGACCGCTTCGAGCGTATCGTTGGGCAGCCACTCACCGTGCTGCTCCTTGGCCTTTTCGCCTGCCGGCACTTCGAACCACGAGATCTTTTTCCTGCCGCCGAACGCCTTCTCTACCGCGGCGTCGAAGATGCGGACGCTGGCACGCCAGATGTCGGGCCCGGTGCCGTCACCTTCTATATAAGGAATGATCGGATCGTCCGGCACGACGAGCTTTCCACCTTTGCGAGTAATCGCACTTCCGCCGGTCGGCGTCTTGAGAATCGAAAAGTTCGGCATTAGGTCACGTCCCCGTTTCGGCGTTGCCGGTTCTTCACAGAATCTGTGGAAAAGCTTGTGGAAAACCCGGTCCACATCGCCGCTTGCACCGCATCAAAGCTGGCGTTTCATGCGGTTTGCACCATCGTGGTGCGAGTGCAAATTGATCGCGCACGCAAACGGGACATTATAATCTGGCGTGCACATCGTCATCGCCGATTCTCTGCCCGCATCCGCCGCCGACGCGCTGCGCTCTGCCGGATGGACCGTCGACAGCAAGTCCGGACGCAAACCAGATGAACTGGCGCGCGATCTCGCCAACGCCGACGCCCTGATCGTCCGCAGCGCGACGCAGGTGACCGCATCCTTGATCGAAAGCGCGCCGAAGCTGCGCGTGATCGCGCGCGCGGGCACCGGCGTCGACAACGTCGACGTTCCGTCGGCGACTGCACGCGGCATCCTGGTCATGAACGCCGCCGGCGCTAACAGCATCAGCGTCGCCGAGCTCGCGGTCGGATTGATGCTGGCGCTGGCGCGCGCCATTCCCGCCGCCGACGCGTCGATGAAGCAGGGCGTGTGGGACAAGAAACGCTTCACCGGCATCGAGTTGCGCGGCAAGGTGCTCGGCGTCGTCGGATTCGGGCGCATCGGCCGTGAAGTGGCGGCGCGGGCGCGTCCGTTCAACATGGAAATTCTGGCGTACGACCCGTTCATCGCGTCGCGCGCGGCCGATGCAGCCGGCGTGCCGCTGGTGGAGCTCGACGAATTGCTGGCGCGTGCCGACTTCATCTCGCTGCACGTGCCCTCGCTTCCGGAAACCCGTCATTTGATCAATGCGGATCGACTGGCGCGCATGAAAAAGGGTGTGCGAATAGTGAACACCGCGCGCGGCGATCTGATCGACGACGCCGCGCTTGCTGCGGCGATCACTTCAGGGCAGGTTGCCGGAGCTGGCCTCGACGTGTTCGATCCCGAACCACCGACGGACTGGACGCTCAGCAAGCTGCCGCAGGTGATCGCGACGCCGCATATCGCCGCGTCGACTATCGAAGGTCAGGAGCTCGTCGGCAACGAGACGGCGCTGCAGGTGCGTGACTATCTGAAGGACGGCATCATCCGCAACGCCGTGAACTTCCCGTCGGTGCCGCCCGACGATGTGCCGAAGCTGCGTCCGTTCCTCGATCTCGCGGAACGGCTTGGCGCGCTGGTACGCCAGCTCGTCCCGGATCGTCCCGAAGAGATTGGCATCCGCTATTACGGCTCGCTGATGACGGCGTACGAGAACGTCATCGGCAGCGCCGTGCTGTCCGGGCTGCTGTCGAAGGTCGCGATCGTGACCGCAGTCAATTCGCGTGCCGTTGCTTCAGAGCGTGGTCTCGAGGTCGTCGAGTCGCGCAGCACACGGGCGCGCAATTTTCAGAACGTCATTTCGGTGAAGCTGCGAGGGAGCAAGCGCGAGCGCTGGGTCGAAGGCACCATCGTCGAACCGAACACGCCGCGGCTGGTCGGGCTCGATGGCGTTCCAATCGAAGCGCCGCTGGAGGGGACGTTGGTCCTGATGGGCAACGAGGATCGCCCCGGCGTTATCGGCGACGTCGGCTCGACGCTCGGCCGTCATGACGTGAACATCGGCACGTTCGCGCTCGGCCGCAACTCCTCCGGCGCGGTGAGCGTGATCAGCGTGGATCAGAGTGAAAATCTGGATGCGGCGGTTGCGGAGATCGCGAGACTCAGAAACGTTCGCGAAGCGTCGGTCGTTCGTTTGTGACCGATTGTTCGATCGTCTATCTGAGCGCCAGCCGGCGATAGGCTTTGGTGAGCAGATCCTCTAACTCCACCGCGTCGGCGCCAATCCTGGTGACCTTGTAGCGCTCGCCGACCGCGTCTCCTTCCTTGACGAGGTAGAGCGTGTCGGCGTCGCCGCCAATCACCGCGGTGCGGCGGACGCCCAGCGGCAGTGATTCCTCCGCAATTCCCATCAAAGTGAGTGAAGGCGTGGGAACGACCGGCACGGCAGGCCCTTCGTCGACCACCGCGGCGTGGACGGCGGCAGCCGCGCGCGGACGCGGAGCAGCGCCGAACGCGAACGGATTGCGGGGATTCGAATCGGGCGCGGGCGCCTGCGCCATCCGCTCGCGAAGCCGCACCGCCTGCGCCTGGACTTCGCTGGCAAGAGATTCGCTGCCGCTGGTTGCGGCGGTGCTCGTGCCGGTGCGCGGCGTGGTCGCGTCGGAACCCGGCATGTTCGCCGCGGCGAGGTACGCGACGAGCAGCGCGCCGCCGGCGCAGCAGATCGCGATCTTTCCTGAAGTCATTGGGCTGTTCCGACCGATGTCATCTTAACACGTCAGCCATTGCGCGGAGATTCGCGCGGCTGCGCAT
>JBKPSE010000013.1:0-6902 GCA_046765855.1 Acidobacteriota bacterium
GGCGACATGTTGTCGCGCATGCGGAAGAAGCTGATCCCGGTCTCGGCATTTGTCTGCGGGTAGTCCCGCGACAGTCGCGCCGCGATCACCTCGAGATCGGCGCGCGCCTGCTCGAACGTGACCCCGTGCTTGAGACGGCTGACGCCATGAAGAAACGTATCCGTTCGATCGATGAACGCGTCGTCTTCCAGCACCAGGGCCGTCCACACCTGCACGTTGCGATCGGGAAAGTAAAAGCCCGACGGCATGACGCCGATTACGGTGTACGCCGCGCCGTCGAGACGAACCGTCCGGCCCAGTACCGACGGATCGCGCCCAAACAGCGATTGCCAGAGCCCGTAGCCGATGACGATCGAGTTTCGATCCCGCCCGTTCGCGTCGAACAGGCGCCCGAGCGCGGGCTTCACGCCAAGCAGCGGCAGCACGTCCGAGGTCACGCGCGCGATCGCGAGACGCTTCGGCTCTCCGCCGCCGACCAGATTCCTGGCGTCGCCGGTGAACGCGCCAAGCGCTTCGAACGACGAGCTCATGTTCTTGAAGTCGCGATAGTTGGCCGGCGAGAGCTCGTTCATGCAGCCCCAGCCGGCGCCGGTGCGCGGCCCTTCGCACAGCCGCACGAGCGCATCCGGCTCGGGAAACGGCAGCGGCCGGAACAGCACGAAGTCCGCGACCGAGAACGCTGCGGTCGTGGCGCCGACGCCGAGCGCGATGACGAGAATCGCCGTAACCGCAAAGCCGCGCGCGCGGCTCAAGGTCCGAGCGGTGTAGCGCAGATCCTGGACCAGAATGGCGCGGTGGACGCCGAGGGCATGGCGCACGATGTCGGCCACGCTCGTCAGCATCAGGCCGACGCGGCGCAGCGCGCTCGCATGGTGATACGCGTCCGTGAACACGTCCGTCATCTCATCTCCGTACTCGACGCGGAAGGACGATGGATAGAGATGGAGGAGCGCGCGGTAGAGGGCGATCATGATGATGTGGACGCGACGCGCCAGGCGGCCTTCGCCAGCCGGACCAGATCGGTCAGCCGCCGCGTCTCGGCCCGCGCGACGGCGAGACCGAAGGATGTGATCCGGTAGTAGCGCCGGCGCGGCTCGCTCTTGCCGCGCAGCGGCGTTCGCGGCTCTTCGAGCAGTCCCTGTTCGAGCAGTCGCTGGATCGTACGGTAGAGCGTCCCGGGACTGAGCCGCAGCGCGCCGTCGGTGCGAGCGGCGACGTCCTGGATGATGCCGTAGCCGTGGCATTCCCCGGCGCTCAGTGTCAGCAGGATGTGAAACGCCGCCGACGGAAGCGGCAGCAGTGCGTCGATCTCCGCCTCGGAGTGGGCCATCGACGGCGGATGATAGTCCTCGGTGGATATATTGTCAATGGATATACCCACGGTGGATAACCTGGATCAGCCGGCGCAGCTACAATCAGCGCGGAGAGTGCCCATGAGCATTGATGCGGTCCGCGATCACGTCGCCCGCGCCCTCGACTGGCATGAAGCCCACGCCACCTTCGATCAGGCCGTGGAGGGACTTGCCGCAGACCAGCGCGGCGCGCGCGCGACGGGCTTCGAGCACTCCCCCTGGCAGCTGCTCGAGCACATTCGCCTCGCGCAGGATGACCTGCTCGATTTCTGCGTCAACGACAATTACGTTCACAATCTGAAGTGGCCCGACGATTACTGGCCCAAGACGCCAGCGCCGCCGAACGACACGGCGTGGGATGAATCGGTCGCTGCCTGCAAGCGCGGACGCGAAGAGTTGAAGCGCCTCCTTCTCGACGTACCGGAGCTGACGGCCAGGGTTCCGACGGGCAACGCCTCGCAGACGTATCTGCGAACGATCCTGCTTGCGATCGACCACAACGCCTATCACGTCGGTCAGCTGGTCGCCGTGCGCAGAGCGCTCGGCATCTGGCCCTCGGCATAAGCGGCATCCCTGGCGCCCACGACAGATTCGTAATCACGGCGCTCCATTACGGGGCGCCGCGGCGTCGCCGGACCACGCGAGACCCGTCGGGGCGCGGACGGGCGCCGCTGCCGCGATGGCACTGCCGTTGCTCGCATGCACCGCGATTCTCATGCAGTCCACCGGTCCGGAACAGAACCGCACGGCGCTCATCATGGTGGGCACGGCCCTCGTCGTGATGATCCTGGCCAACACCAGTCCGGCGCGCGCGGCCTGGGACGAGATCTCGCGTGTGCTCGGACTACAGGGCAAGCCCGAGCCAGCGTCGGCGAACGTGCTCTCGGAGCATCATCTCGAGACGCTCGACGGAATGGCGCCGCAGGCGCAGGCCGAGTTCCTGCTCGAGCGATCGATGAATCACTACGCCGGCGCCAACGCCGAGATCGAAAAGCGCGTCGATCGCTGGCGCGGCAAGCTCGAGCCGTCGGATCGCTTCGAGAGTCTGTTCCGGACGGCGATCAATTCCGACGACCTTCGCGTCCGCGCGGCCGCGATCGAAATCGACATCGTCGTGCGCAAGCTAGAGAAGGACGCGCTGACCGTCGATCGGCTCGAGCCGATCGCGCGAACCGGCGCGCAGGGGCCGCGCGCGAACGCGCTGTGGGACCTGGGCCTGATCGGCAACCGCGGTGTCGAGCCGACACGGATTGCGGAGATCATCCAGGCCTCGACGCACGACGACAACGTGAACATCCGCTATTGGGCCGTGGAGGCGCTCGCCTATCTCGGCACAACTGAGGTGATCGAACCGCTGCTCCAGATCTTCCATGACGACAAGTCGCCGATGATCCGCGAGCGCGCCGCCTGCGGTCTGGCGCAGTCGGGCATGTTGAGCCGCGAGCAGCGCATGCGCGCGGTGCCGCGGCTGCTCGACTACGCCGGCGACTTCTCGCTCGACGAGCAGACCCGCGGCTGGGTATTTCAGGCGCTGCGCGACATCACCGGACAGACCCTGCCGCGCGATCCATCGGCCTGGCGCGAGTGGTACGACCGCCGCCGCTAGCTAGACGTCCATCACCGTATAGTCGAAGAACAGCTCCTCGAATGCCGAGCGCGAAGTGAAGGTCTTCCACGCGCCGGCGCTCACCGCCGCCGGTTGTGTCGGCGTGTTCTCGTCGGTCTGGAATACGCGTCCCTCCGCCTTGCGCAGCAGCGCTTTCTTGATCGAGGGAAGCGGATGCCGCCACGGCGGATCGTTGGCGGTCATCGCCCAGTCCGTGACCGCGGTGATCATCGCGGTAAACTCCTTCGCGTAGGCCGGCGTCGTCGCCATCCAGGCCAGATTGGCGTAGTCGTCGCTCGCCTTGCCCGAGAGCGTTGCGTTATGGCTGCCGTGGTGGCCGACCTTGTAAAGCACCGTTCGCGCGAGCAGATCGCGCGCGGTGATGGTTGCGCTGCCTTCCTTCCATGAGGGCGCCGTCCACGAGATCCAGTTGCCGCGCTGCGCATCGCCGGCGAAGAACAAGACCTTCTTCGATTTTGGCAGCTCGAACGCGAGCACCAGGCTGGTGTTGTTGATGCCGGTGTTCAGGGCCAGGGCGAGGGTCTCGGCCGAAAAGAGCCACTCCTTGTCGATGCGCCGCCACGCGGCGTTGTCGGGCGCCTCGATGCGATTGGTGTCGAGTTCGCCGAGCGGTTCTTTCCCGTAGTGGAGCATGAAGAACGAGCTCGGGTCGTTCAACGCCTTGTCGATCGGGATGGCGAAGCGGCTGCTGAACGGCGGCGCGCCGCCTTTGCCGGTTGCCGCCGCGGTAAACGTGAACCCGTTCGCGTCGTCGGGGAATCCTTCGCTGCCCTGAGGATCCTCGTCGGCGAGGAGATCGGCGTCGTGCGGCGGTCCGAGCACGAAGGCGCGCACGTTATCCGTGCCGGCAATGGTCAACGGCCCGTCGCCGGGTTTCAGGTAGGACACGCCTCGCTTGTCCGCCGCCTTGTCCTTGACCAGCTTCATCGCCTGCTTGTTGACCGACGAAGAAGGATCGGCCGCCGCGGCAAGCAGGGCACCGGCGTCGAATGTCTCCTCGTCACCGCCAAACTCGAAGCTCAGAAGCGAGTCGAGGCGGCGCACTGACGCGTCATTGTCGCCGACGGCGAGGGTCAGCTGTCTGCGCGCTTCGAGCAGGGCGAGAAGCTGGTCCTTGTGCCGCTTGCGCAGCTCGTTGGCGAGATCGTCATCCGGATCTTCCGTCCACGCCAGCCAGGCCTCGTCGATGGTGAAGCCCGCGAAATACGGCGCGCTCTTCTTCCAGATGCCGTTGAGATGGTCCTGGTGTTCGTGCGTGAGGACCATCAGATCGATATGGCCGCCGGTCGCGTCCATCAGATGGTCGACGACGTCGCCGATTGGCCGCTTGTGAATGAACTTCTGCGACCCGGGCTTGTATCCGCAGTCGATCACCACGTATACCGGATCGCCGCCGCCTTTGCGCGGAAACGCAAGCAGGAAGCAATCGCCGTGACCCTGACGGTACATACGGACCGTGACGCCATTGTCAGGCGGCTCGAGTTTCGGCATCGCTATTCCTCCAGCTGGTGCAGCAGCGCGAACGGCTCCGCGCGCCGGCTGCGGTTTTCGTCGGCGAGACTCACGGCGACGCCGGCGTCGAAGCTGTTGCCGACAACGCCGCGTTCGCCGGTGAGAAACGCGCGCACCCGATCGAGCTCGCCGGTATCGGTGATGGTGCCGGCCGTGCGGATGACGCGGCGGACCTCCGCGGTCCGCGGATCCACAATCACCGTGCAGCCGGCGCGGTAGATGAAATCCTGCTTCGGAGGAATCTCGGGAGCGGCCGCGGCGTCGACGGCCTGCTGCTTCGCCGGATCGAAATAGCCGCGGCGCCGCTGCGTGATCTCGATCACGATGTCGGTTCGCGTGCTGCCATCGACCATGCGGCGGAGCGCCGGCCGGACGGCGTGGATCTCGACCGCAGGGCCGCCGCCTTCGCCGCGATAGACGCTCGGCGGCGCAATTTCCAGCTCGAGCCCGAACATGCGCGCGTAGTCGCGCCCGAGAGAATCCCCCTCGTGCAGCCATTTCCACAGCAGCGGCCGGACCCGTTCGAGATCCTTCCAGATCTCGTAGCGGTTGCTCTCGAGATTCCAGCGCTGCACCGCGTCGCGGACGAACTTCTTCAGGTGCGCCTTCAGATCCTCCTCGCCGTGCATGTATTCCTTGCCGCCGAGATCCGCGATCAGCTCCTCGCCGCTCGGCCAGGCCAACGCGTCGAGTCCCATGCTCGTGACGCCGCGCGGATAGATGCCCCATTCGCGGAAGCTCTCGATGAACACGACACGTACGCCGCTCTCGTCCCCCGGGGCATAGTCGAGATCGCCGGTGACGAGGCCGCGCAGAAAATCGCCGAACGTGACGTCCACAGGCGGGCAGTAGTCGATGGCGCGGATGCACATCTGCAGGATGCGCTCGGCCGCGCGCGCCGCCTCATAGGACAGGCGCCGCGTCAGATCGGGATGAATGTCCCCTTCGGGCAGCCGTCCGGTGCCCTGCGTCGCGATGCGGAACAGATCTTCGGTGCGATCGCGGTAGAGCAGAACGAAGGCGCGGAACACCGCCGCGACCAGGATCGCGCCACGATCGTGGGGTCCGCGCGTGCTCTCGAGCGCGTGCGGATCGGGCTTGCGCGGGCGCCACTCGCCGCTGGTCTCGTCGGTATCGCCGAGCGCATCGCGCAGCGCGGCGCCGCGGCCGGTGGCGCGCCCGAACTGCTGCGCCAGTTGTCCGAGCAGGCTCTCGCTGTGCAGATCACCGCGCGTGCGCCGGATCTGGCTTTCGAGCACGGCCGGATACGAGAAGTGCTGAAAGAGGGCGACGATGTCGGCGAAGGCTTCGTGGAAGGCGTGTACGTCCGGGTTGGTCGGCTCGTTGAAGCGCGGATGGACGCCGTCGAGCAGCGCGTGCGTCGTCTCGTGCGCGACGATGTCGTGTGAGAGGCAGGTGAAGACGAGCGTGCCCGGCGTATTGAACGCGTCCTTCCGCGTCACTGGAAAATAGCCGAACAGCAGCGCCTTCTTCTCCGGGCTGTAGTAGGCGTTGCGATCGCGCAGCGCGTGCGGATAGATGCGCAGGCGGCGGATGAACTGCTCGCGATATTCGCCATCGGCCGTCTTGAACCGCCGATCGGCCCAAAGCGCGACGCGTCCAAGCGCCCGCTCGAAATGGCGAATCGTCGTCATCGCCACCGCGTAGACCATCTGCTGATGGAACTGCGGATCCGATTCCGACGGCGACAGCCCGTCCTGCGCGAGCAGGTAGCGGTCGTCGAGATCGACAGGCTCGTAGAAGAAGCCGCTCGCCGGATCGGCGTCGATGACTTCGAGATACTCGCCGATCGGCCCGCGCATGAGCTGGTCCTCCCACGCGACCTCCACGGTGATCTCGTTGATTGCCGCGGTTTCGAGGCGAGTCGTCAGGCTCGGATCGAACGCGAAGATGCGCAGCCGTCGGGACGAGGGGCGTTCGAGCATGGTTGCGCGGATATTAGTCCAGGCCGCCTGCGGACGCTGTCGGTATTTGTCCGACACCGTTCGGCATCGCGTAGGATGTGCGCATGACGTTCAGAACGATCGCGATCGCGTTGCTCGCGGCGATTGGCGCCGCGCGCGCCAACTACCTGCAGGCGCCCGCGGGACCAATTCGCACGGCCGAGAAGACGGGGCACGTCTCGAACTACGACGAGGCGAAGGTGAAGCCGTATCAGTTGCCGGATCCGCTCGTGCTCGCGAACGGACGTCGGGTGACGGACGCGAACACCTGGACGAACGTCCGCCGGCCCGAGTTGATTCGCATCTACGAGACCGAGATCTTCGGCCGCATTCCGGCGCAGACGCCGGCAGTTGCCTGGACTCCCGAGGTCGTGGAAATGGTCAGCCAAACGTACGACGGGCCTGCGGCGACGAGCCCTGTGTGGAGCGTGGCACGCAGCACCGGAA
>JBKPSE010000014.1:0-3264 GCA_046765855.1 Acidobacteriota bacterium
ACTGGGACCAGCCGACCACCAGCACGTAGATGAGCACGAGGACAGCCGCGAACGCGAGGCCGAGGTCGCGGAACACCTCGATGGTGAGGTGCCACTCGCCATCCCACTTCATCGCATAGCGCGAGGTGTCGAACGGCTGTACCGCGTTGAAGACCTCGAGCCCGTACCCTTCGGGCAGCGATAGCTGCGCGATCGGTTTGTTCATCTGGAGAATGGCGTAGGCCGGGCTCCCTTTCTCTCCCGCCAGATCGCCGGTGACGTAGGTCACCGCCTGCAGATTCTTGTGATAGATGCTCGGCTCTTCCTGCGTGGCCACCGCGTCGGTGAGCTCGCCCACAGCAACCGGCCGGCGGCTGCCACGAAGGCGGAGCGACTGGATGGTCTCGAGGCTGCGACCCTCACGCGGCAGCCGGATGACGATCGGCACGTCCTCGCGCGCCCGTTCGTCGTGCAGCAAACCCGCGGACTCTCCCGACGCCGCCATTCGTACGACCGCCGCCACCGCGGCCGGCGAGAGACCCGCAGCCGCAGCTTTCTCGGCGTCGACGGCGAGCGTGGTCTTCGCATGCGGCGCTTCGACGAGCCAGTCGGTATCGACGACGCCGGGCGTCTGCTCGAAGATTGCCTTGATCTGTGCGGCCACCGCCATTCGACGCGCCGGATCCGGCCCGTAGACTTCCGCGACGAGCGTTTGCAGCACCGGCGGCCCCGGCGGCGCTTCCGCCACCTGGATGGTGGCGCCGAACTGTCTCGCGACCGGCAGCAGCCGCTCGCGCATGCGTCCGGCCACCTCGTGGCTCTGCGCCCGGCGTTCACCTTTTGGCACGAGGTTCACCTGCAGATCCGCGAGGTGCGGAGCGCGCCTCAGAAAGTAGTGCCGTACGAGGCCGTTGAAGTTGTAGGGGGCCGACGTGCCCACGTACTGCTGAACGCTGACGACCCTCTCATCGTCGAGGGCGGCCGACGCCAGCGCCGCCGCGACCCGCGCCGTGGTCTCGAGCGCCGTGCCCTCGGGCATGTCGATCACGACCTGGAACTCGCTCTTGTTGTCGAACGGCATCATCTTCAGCCGCACCAGGCCGAGCGGTATCAGCGCGGCGGCCGCCAGCAGCAGGGCCGCTACGCCTGCAAGGAAGATCGCGCGCCTCCTGCCGCTGGCAATGAGCGGTCCCATCACGCGGCGATAGAGCCGCGTGAAAAGATCCTCCGCACCGTGACCGTGCAGCGCGGAGGGCTCGAGCAGCCGGACCGCAGCCCACGGCGTCACCACGAAAGCGGCCCCCAGCGAGAAGACCATCGCCGCCGACGCACCGACCGGAATCGGCCGCAGGTAAGGTCCAGACAGTCCGCTGACGAACGCCATCGGCAGGATCGCTGCCACCACCGCGAGGGTGGCCAGAATCGTAGGGTTGCCCACTTCGTCGACGGCGCGAATCGCCAGCGCGGTCAGCCCGCCCCGCTCCTCACCGCTCATCCGCGCGTGGCGGACGATGTTCTCCACTACGACGATCGCATCGTCCACCAGGATGCCGATGGAGAAGATCAGGGCGAAGAGCGTGACGCGGTTCAGAGTGTAGCCATAGAGATAGAACGTGAAGAGCGTGAGCGCGAGCGTGGCCGGAATCGCGATCAGCACCACCGCCGCCTCGCGCCGGCCGAGGGCCAGCCAGATCAGGGCCGAGACTGAGAGGACGGAGAGGAGCATGTGCCACAGCAGCTCGTTGCTCTTGTCGGCCGCGGTCTCGCCATAATCACGGGTGACGGTGACATTCACGTCGGACGGCAGCAGCGATCCCTGGATCGTGTTGAGCTTTTCGGCGACGCGGCGCGAGACCGCGGTGGCGTTGGTGCCCTTTCGCTTGGCGACCGCGATCGTGACGGCCGGTTGCGCGCCGGACGTCTTCGACTGGAAGGTGACATACGACGTCGGCTCCGCGTCGCCATCGATCACGTCCGCGACGTCGCGCACGAACACCGAACGCCCGCGGGCGGAGGCCACCACCGTGTTGCGCAGTTCATCGGCCGTGCGCAGGCGGCTGCCCGCCTCGAGGCCGGTCATCACACCGCCCGCGACCGGGCCGGACGCCGCGCCACGCACGTTGGCGCGGGCAATCGCCTGTTGAACCGAGATTGGATCGAGATCGTATGCGGACAGCCTCGCGGGATCGATGACGACGCGAACCTGCCTGGAACGCCCGCCGATGATGGTCACCTCCGAGACGTCGCTCACCTCAGCGATCGCATCTCGCAATTGGGCGGCGAGCGATCGCAGCTGATCGTCGCCATAGCGCGCCGACCAGATGGTAACGGCCAGGATCGGGACATCGTCGATTGAGCGGAGTTTGACAAGAGGCCCGATGACGCCCGGCGGCGTGCGATCCGCATTCGCGGCCAGTTTCTGATTGAGTCGAACCAGCGCGGCTTCCTGCGGCTCGTTGACCTTGAAGCGGACGACGATCAACGACCGGCCGGGACTCGACGTCGAATAGATGTAATCCACGCCGGGCACTTCCCAGAGCAGCTGCTCGAGCGGACGCGTGACCCGCTGTTCGACGTCAGCCGGCGTCGCCCCGGGCATCTCGACGAACACGTCGACCATCGGCACGATGATCTGCGGTTCTTCTTCGCGCGGCAGCCCCACCACCGCCACGGCGCCGAGCGCCATCGAGGTCAGGATAAAGAGCAGCGTGAGCCGGGAGTGGATGAAGGCCGCAGCCATGCGGCCGGCGGCGCCGTAAGTTCCAGCCATCACCGACCTCGCACCCTGACAGAGCGTCCGTCGGTGATGCCGGCCGGCGGTGAAAGAATCACCACCTCCGATTCCGAGAGGCCTGCCAGTACTTCGGAGTCGCTCACGCTGACGAGACGCAGCCGGGCGACACCCTTGTCGACCACGAAGACGGATGTGAGCTGTCCACGGCGCACGATCGCCGATTGTGGAATCGTCAACGCGCGTCGCGGCGTCGCGCCGAATCGAGCCTTGCCGAATTCGCCGGATCGAAGGCCGGGTGCATCGGGCAGCGCGATCTTGACGAGAAACGCACGCGCATCTGCATCCACTGCCCGGCTCACTTCAAGCACGCTGCCTTTGATCGAAGAGCTGCCGGCTCCGAGGAAAACCGGGACGGTGTCTCCGTTTCGAATCTGGCCGACACGCGATTCGTCCACTCGAACCTCGAGGCGGAACGCGCGAGTATCTTCCAGGCGGAGAAGAGGGGCTGTCTCTTATACACATCTCCGAGCCCACGAGACTTAATAGCACAT
>JBKPSE010000015.1:0-4377 GCA_046765855.1 Acidobacteriota bacterium
GCGCCTCGCCGGCGAGCGTCAGGAGGCGTTGCGCGTAATCTTGCAGCAGTCGGCCCGCCTCAGTAAGCGTGCCGTCGCGAGACGAGCGGTCGAAGAGGCGCTCGCCGAGCTCGTCCTCGATCCGGCGTACCGCCTGGCTGATCGCCGGCTGCGTCCGGTTGAGGCGACGGGCCGCCGCGGAAAAGCTGCGATCGCCGGCCACGGCGAGGAAAGCGGCAAGGTCGGGCAGCTGCATAAGTAATCCTAATTCTAACCAAATAACTATAAATTGGACTTGTGGACCCGGCTGTCGATACAAAGGTAGGGAGGAGACCTTCTTATGTCTGGCACCCGGCTGACCATTTTCGACACCACGCTGCGCGACGGCGAGCAGGCGCCTGGCTTTTCGCTGCGAACTGACGAAAAGCTCAAGCTGGCGAGGCAGTTGAAGGGCTTGGGGGTCGACATCATCGAGGCTGGCTTTCCGATCGCCTCCGAGGCCGACGCCGAAGCGGTGCGCATGATTGCGACGCACGTGCACGGTCCGGTGATCGCGGCGCTCGCCCGGTGCCACCGCAAAGACATCGAGCGCGCCGCGTGGTCGCTGGCGCCGGCGCCGCGGCGCCGCATTCACGTGTTC
The DNA here is from genome assembly GCA_046765855.1 of Acidobacteriota bacterium. Classification (GTDB taxonomy): domain Bacteria; phylum Acidobacteriota; class Vicinamibacteria; order Vicinamibacterales; family 2-12-FULL-66-21; genus JAICSD01. The sequence continues at coordinate 620 of JBKPSE010000015.1, forward strand.
ATCGCGACGTCCGATCTTCACCTCGAGCGCAAGCTGCGCATCTCGCGCGAGGAGTGCCTGCGCACCGCGATGGCGGCGGTGAAGCTCGCGCGCAACTACACCGACGACGTGCAGTTCTCCGCCGAAGATGCGACGCGCACCGATCCGAAGTTTCTGTGGCAGATGATCGAGGCCGTGATCCAATCCGGAGCCAAGACCATCAACCTGCCCGATACAGTCGGCTACTCGACGCCTGACGAGATCGCATCATTCTTCGAGACGGTAATCGCTCGAGTGCCCAGCTCAGATCAGGTGACGTTCAGCGCCCACTGCCACGACGATCTTGGCCTTGCGGTCGCCAACACGCTGTCGGCGCTCAACGCCGGCGCCCGTCAGGTGGAGTGCACCATCAACGGAATTGGCGAGCGCGCCGGCAATGCGTCGCTCGAGGAAGTGATCATGGCGATCCGCGTCCGTGCCGATCGCCTGCCGTATACGACCGGCGTGGAGACTCGCGAGATCTACGCGTCGAGCCAGCTGCTGACCGCGCTCACCGGCGAAGGTGTCCAGGCAAACAAGGCGATCGTCGGCCGCAACGCCTTTGCCCACGAGGCCGGCATTCATCAGGACGGCATGCTCAAAGATCGCCGTACCTACGAGATCATGCGGCCCGAAGAAGTGGGCATGACCGCGACGCTGGTGCTCGGCAAGCATTCGGGACGCCACGCCGTCCAGCGCCGCTGCGAGCAGATCGGCCACACGCTCGAGCGTCATCTGCTCGACGACGTCTACCGCGCGGTGATCGCGCATGCCGATCGCGAAAAGATCGTCAGCGACGCCGATCTCGCGGCCATCGTGGCCCGCGTGACCGGCGCCGGCGTCGAGCGCGCGAAGACGGCGGTCGCTCCAGTCGCCGACTTTGCCTCGACGCCCGCCGAAGTCGGCTACGGACACGGCGTGTAGCTTCGGCGTCAGCCGCCGCCGTCCATTACCCGGCTAGCTGCGCGGCGGCGTGTCGGTCGGCGTGCCGCCCGTCGACGCCAACGCCTGCTGGCGCAGCGCCGCGGCGCCGAGCAGGCCACCCATCCCCATCGACTCGACCGCGGAGCTGGGGACCAGCATCAGTGCGCCCTTCTCCTTGAGTCCTTCGTAGAGCATGTTCATCGCGCGCAGATGCAGCGCGGTCGGGTTGTTCAGGTACGACTCCGCCGCCTTCTCGAACATGTGCGCGATCTCGACTTCGGCGGTGCCGAGAATGACGCGCGCCTGCTTCTCGCGCGACGCCTGCGCTTCGCGCGACATCGCGTCCTGCAGCGACTCGGGAATCACCACGTCCCGCATTTCGACCGACTGCACCGTCACGCCCCACGGGTTCGATCGCGAGTCGATCAGCTTCTGCAGTTCCTCTTCGATCCGCTCGCGTCCGCGCAGCAAATCAGTCAACGATGTGCGGCCGATGATGTCGCGCAACGCGGTCTGCGCCGCCCAACTCACGGCCTGCTGGTATTCCTGCACTTCGAGCGCGGCCTTCTCGGGGTCGTAGACCAGCCAGAACAGCACCGCGTCGACGTTCACCGGCACCGTGTCCGACGTCAACGTCTCTTCTGCAGCGAAGCTCGTTGTGATCACGCGCTGGTCGATCCATTTCGTCACCGAGTCGACGAACGGCACGATCCAGAACAGGCCCGGACCGCGCAATCCCACGTAGCGGCCGAGGCGCAGCACGATCCCGCGCTCCCACTGCTTCGCGACCTTCGGCGATTGCATCAGCGTGAAGCCGACGAGCACGCCGGCCAGGATCGGCCATGGCGTCTCGGTGGCGATGGTTCCCCACAATCCTGCGGCGATCGGCAGGACCAGCAGCAGGAACGCGATCACGTTCACGCGCACCTCGCGGGGGACCGCATCCTGCGGCGCGCGCTTACCCAACGGCAGAGTGACCATAGCCACGGCTCATGCTCCTTGTTGTCGCCGCCGCTCGATCTCCGGCAGGGCGTCGTCGACGCCGAAGCCGTGGTGCGAGAGGTCGGCAAGAAAACGATCGACCAGGCGGTTCAGCTCGGTCCGCCGCAGTGAGTCCGCGTGCGGTGACGGCGTGCGCGCGGCGATGAAGGTGCCAACGCCGCGGCGCGTCTCGAGCACGCCGTCGCGCTCGAGGTGCGCGTAGACCTTGGCGACCGTGTTGGCGTTCACCTTCAGGTCCACCGCCAGCTGTCGCACGGTCGGAAGCTGATCCCCGACCGTGAGCCGCCCTGCGGCGATCGCCGAACGGATCCCGCGCTCCAACTGGGCATGCAGCGGGGTCCTGTCGGCGGCGTCGATGGCGAACTCGGTCCACGGACTCACAATCCGTTTGTACTATAACAATAGTACAGAGTCAACTCCGCTGCTCCCGGGGGCGCTGCCCCCGGGGTCCGTCCTGCTCCTCGGGGTCAGGTCTGTAAAACGGCCGATCCCGGGGTCAGGGCTGGAAAACGCCCGAATCCGGGGTCAGGTCTGGAAACTAGCCGGTTCTGGGGTCAGGTCTGCAGAACGCCCGAATGGGGGCCAGGTCTGTAAGTCGGCAGGCAACGTGCCGGAACCAGGCGCTTTGGAAACCTGACCCCAATCAGGCAAGTTCCCAGACCTGACCCCGCTGAGGGAGTTTTGCAGACCTGACCCCCGATCGGGCGATTTCCAGACCTGACCCCGGGTGAGGGAGTTTTGCAGACCTGACCCCGGGGCGCGGGGGGCTACTCGACGGTGACGCTCTTGGCGAGATTGCGCGGCTGGTCGACGTCGCAGCCGCGGCGGACCGCGATGTGGTACGAGAGCAGCTGCAAGGGGACGACCATCAGGACCGGCGTGAGCAGCGTATGCGACGCCGGGACGGTGATCAGGAAGTCCTGCGCGGGATCGAGAAGCTGCTTGATCGCGTCGTTCCCCGCAGTGGTCAGCGCGATGACCGAGCCCCCGCGCGCCTTCGCCTCCTGGATATTGCCGATCATCTTCTCGAACACGTGATCAGCAGGCGCAATGGTGACGACGGGCATGTGCTCGTCGATCAGCGCAATCGGACCGTGTTTCATCTCCCCCGCGGGATAGCCCTCGGCGTGGATGTAGGAGATCTCCTTCAGCTTCAGCGCGCCCTCGAGCGCGATCGGATAGTTGATGCCGCGGCCGAGGAACAAGAAATCGCTGCGCTGATAGAAGCGCTTGGCGATCTCCTCGGTCAGCCCCTCGCAACCGGTCAGCGTCTGCTCGAGCAACAACGGCAGTTGCGTCAGCGCCTCGAGGTGAGGACGCGCGTCCTCCGCCTTCAACGTGCCTCGAATCTGCCCCAGATAGATCGCCAGCAGGTGCAGCGCCACCAGCTGTGACGTGAACGCCTTCGTCGACGCGACACCGATTTCAGGACCTGCGTGCGTGTAGACCGTTCCGTCTGCCTCCCGCGTCGCCATACTGCCCACGACGTTGCAGATCGCGATACTGCTTGCACCCTTGCGCCGGCTCTCGCGCAGCGCGGCGAGCGTATCGGCCGTCTCCCCGGACTGGGTGATCACTACCGCCAGCTCGCGCCCGGACACGATCGGGTTGCGGTAGCGGTATTCGGACCCGTAATCGACTTCCACCGGCAGCTGTGCCAGCGCTTCGATCAGGTACTTGCCGACGAGGCCTGCATGCCACGACGTCCCGCACGCGAGAATGACGACGCGCTCGATGTCCTTCAGCACCTGATCGGGAATGGCGATCTCGTGCAGGAACACCTTGCCGCGCTCGACCGACGCGCGGCCAAGCAC
>JBKPSE010000016.1:0-3534 GCA_046765855.1 Acidobacteriota bacterium
AAGGGCCGGCCGGTTTCCAGACCTGGACCCCGGGACGGTTCGATTTGCAGACCTGACCCCGGGACCGTCCGATTTGCAGACCTGACCCCGGGACCGTCCGATTTGCAGACCTGACCCCCGGGACCGGCTGGTTTGCAGACCTGACCCCGGGGTGACGCCGGGGGGTCAGCGGGCGGGGTTGGGGCGCGAACGGCCGGTCAGGCCGGCCGCGAGGATTGCGCCCGTGACGCCGAGTGCCAGTTTCGCGGTGGGCGACCACGGACCCGTGAGCGTGGACGACCGGCGCGTGACGCGCGAGCCCTCACCCTGCAGCGAGGGGACGCCTTCCGAGCTGTCATGACGCTCGAACTGATCGACGACCTCGCGCACGCCGCGGACGCCGCGAATGGCGGCGAGAGCGCGCTCGGCTTCCCACGACAGAATCGGACCGGCGACGGTGACGCGGCCATCCGCCGAGGACCATACGTCAATCGCACGCGGATGCGACACGACGCGGCCGAGCTCGGCGCGCACGCGTTCGGACAGCTTGCGGGCGTCGGCCGTTTCATCGCCACTGAAGCGAGCCTGGACTTCGGCGGCAACGCCGCGGGCGCGGTTGGCCACATCACGCGACAATGCATCGACACCGTCGGCGGTTTTGTGCGCGCCCCAGACGGCTTTGTCTCTGACCAGCGCGCGGCGCCGCCGCCCTCGATCCGGATCGAGCAGGAACATGGCGCCCGCCCCGAGCGCCGCTCCGGTCGCGAACGACGACCAGTTCATCTGCATGGCCTAGCTCCTCCTTGTGTGAGTGACGCTGCGATCACCGGCAGCAACATGGGTGCCGGACGCCGCTCTCAGTAAGAACGCGGAATACGTTCGCGAATCCGCGCCGGCTTGCTCAGCGTTTGCCCTGCAACGTTGACGGTGACTGTATAGTCTCCGACCGCGAGCGGCGCAATCGCGCCCCCGCCTTGACGGCCGCGGCCGCCTCCGCCAAGCGGCACGAGCGCGCGATTCAACCCGGCCTTCGACGGACCGTCCACGGTTCGGATGACGTTGCCGGTGAAGTCCTTCACTGTCACCTTCGCCGCCGCTTCTGCATTCGCCTTCAACCAGTAATTCACGACGAGCGCTTCGGGCTCGTTCGGCACCTCGAGGTACTTGTCACCGAAGAGGTGGTAGTTCATGCCTTGGGTACTGAAGCCGTAACGCGCGCGCGGCTCGATGTCGAACAGGTGTGCGGCTTGGTCGAATACGCGGGCGTTCAGCTCCTGCAGCGGCGAGATGTCGCCTGCCCAGAACGCGCGGCCATACGTGCCGAGCACCAGATCGTTCTCGCGCGGATGGATGGTCAAGTCGTGAACCGCTACCGTCGGCAGGTTCGCTTTCAGCCGCGACCACGAGGCGCCGCCGTCGATCGAGACGAACACGCCGATGTCGTTGCCAACCGCAAGCAGGTCCGTGTTCTTCCGGTCCTGCACGACGACGTTGATCGGCGCGTCGGGCAGATTCCCCTTGATTGGCGTCCAGCTCTTGCCGTAGTCGGTGGTCTTGTAGAGATATGGAGCGAAGTCGTCGTTGCGGAAACCGTTCTTGGACACGAAGGCGGTGCCCGCATCGTGCGGCGACGCGAACACGCGACTGACCCACTGATCGACCGGCGCGCCGGCGGATGCCAGGGCCGCGGTCACGTCCGTCCACGCACCGCCGTGGTTCTGCGTCAGCTGCACCTTCCCATCGTCGGTTCCCACCCAGATGATGCCGGGCTTCAACGGCGATTCTGAAATCGTCGTGATCGTGCAGTACGGCACGTTGCGGCCGATCTTCTGCGGATCGTTGGTCGTGAGGTCCGGGCTGATCTCTTCCCACGTGTCCCCTTGATTGAGCGAGCGGAACAGCACCTGCGCCCCCGCATAGACGATCTTCGGGTTGTGTGGCGACAAGGCGATCGGCGCGATCCAGTTGTAGCGCAGGCGCGGCTGACCTGCTGGACGCGACGGCGCCACCGGCGTGCGAACGCCCGTCTTCTGATCCATGCGTCCCATCTGATTCAACTCGCGCGTGTTGTAGACCCACCGGCTGTCGGTCGGGTCGACCACGTTGTACATGCCGTCGCCGGGACCGACAGTGACCCAGTGTTCGAGGGTGACGCGGCCGGTCGGACTGTTGCTCGGCCCCTTCCACGAGTCGTGATCCTGCATGCCGCCGTAGACGTTGTACGGATCATCCATGTCGACGCCGACGGCGTAGACCTCGCCGACGCCCATGTTGGGGAAGTAGTCGGCGGTCTTGCCGCCATCAACCGACACACTGACACCGCCGTCGCTGCCGAGAATGATGCGGTCTTTGTCCTGCGGATCCCACCACATCGCGCGAAAGTCGCCGAAGACGCCGCGGAAGAAGTCGGTGTTCCACGTCTTGCCGCCGTCGCGCGAGATGAACATCGAATCGCTCGTGACGATCACCGTCCTGTCGTCATGCGGATTGACGCGAATCTGGTTGAACGAGTACGGCGCCTTGCCACCGGCGACGTTGACGTCGGTCGCTTTCCGCCACGTCTTGCCGCCGTCGTCGGTGCGATACAGCTCGTTGCCGATAATTCCAGCGGCAAGCGGGCTGATTGCATTCACCTCACGCGCATTACTGCCCGGCTTCGGGTTCTGATTCTCGATCAGCGCGTAGAGAATCAGCGGATTCTTCTGAAAGATGTCGAGGCCGATGCGACCGATTTTGCCGGTCGGCAGGCCGCCGCTCAGTCGCGTCCACTTGTCGCCGCCGTCCTCCGTCTTGTAAATCGCGCTCTCCGGACCGCTCTCGACGATCTGCCACGGCTTGCGGTCCTTGTCGTACATGGCCGCGTACAGTGTCGCCGGTGTCCTGCGGTTGATCACGAGATCGATGGCACCGACGCCGTCGTTGACGTAGAGCACCTTCTTCCATGTCCTGCCGCCGTCCAGCGTACGGAACACGCCGCGCTCCTCGTTGCGTGAGAACAGATGGCCGATGGCGGCAACGTAGACGACGTCAGGGCGCGACGGGTGAATGATGATGCGTGCGATGTGATGCGAATCGGGCAGGCCCGCGAACGTCCAGGTCGCGCCCGCGTCTGTGCTCTTGAAGACGCCTTTTCCCGAATAGGACGATCGCGCATTCGCCTGGTCGCCGGTGCCCATCCAGACGACGTTGGGATCGGACGGCGCGACGGCCACGGCGCCGACCGCGGCGGCGCCGACGCTGTCGGTAATCGGCGTCCACGTGGTGCCGGCGTTCGTCGTCTTCCACAGTCCGCCGCTGCGTGTCGCCGCGTAGATCGTATAGAGGTGATCGCGCTGCGGTGTTTCCGGCACCGCGACTTCCGTTACCCATGCGGCCGTACGGAACGGACCGAGATTGCGGAACGTGAGCGCGTTGAGAACAGAATCGAGCGGCGGCGCCTGCTGCGCGCGCGTGGCGAGTATCGGCGCGCAGAGTGCGAGCGCGAGCAGCGCGGCCACGAGTCGGGTTGTCATGGCCGCCGATTATATCGGCGGGCGCGACGCCTGGCGGCTAATC
>JBKPSE010000017.1:0-2516 GCA_046765855.1 Acidobacteriota bacterium
GGGTAGACGTCGTAGCCCTCCGCCTTATCGGTGAAGTCGAGTCCGGGACCGACGATGGCGACGCGCCGGATGCCTTCGGCTCCGAGACCGCCGCGCGCCGCGAGCTCCTGCAGCGCGCGATCGAGCGCGAAGTTGACGGCCAGCGACGTGTCGGATGACAGGCCGCGCTCGCGATAGATCGTGGCGTAGGTATCGAGGGCGTTGTTCGCGTCGCGCGCAGCCGCGTTCGCCGCACGCGTGTGGCGGTTCGCCTCCTCGATCATCCGCGCGCGCAGCCGGACCAGCAGCTCGCTGGCGCGATCCTTTCCCTCCGGAGTGCTGACGTCGATGCCGTGGCGCTCGATCACCTGTCGCGCGAACTGCAACCGCTCGTTGCCGCCGGGATTCGCCGCCGCCTCGACCAGGTCGTCGAGCCGCCCGATCAGCAGTGCTTCGGCCTTCGCCGCCCCCCGCCGCGCCAGATCAGCCCGCGTCGCCCGCGGCTTCGACGTGAACGTTGTCCCGTACAGCCAGAAGTTGACGACCGAGTCTTCGTCACCTTGCGCCAGTCGGGCGCGGATTGCCGCGTCGTGCGCCGCCGCCCATCCCGGCCACGCGCTCTCGATCTCCGCCGCGCTCCTGCCTTTCAATGCCTCCGGCAGCTGCGCGGGATGCGATTCGATCACCGGCCGCGCCTCTGCGTAAGACATGAACTGCGCATGCGGAACCGGCGCCTGCGGCGGCGGGCCTTGCGTCTGCGGCACGGCGCTCTCGCGGCAGCCCGCGAGAATCGTCAGCAGCATTGCCAGACGCAACGGCGTCGCCCGCGAAATCCGACGTCCGGCACGCAAAAGAGCAAAGGACGCCCACCGGGAAACCAGGGTTCCCGCCGTCTGCTTTTCCGTGATCTCCGCGCGAGCTCTCACCTGGCGGCGCCGCTGACGCTACTCGCGTTCAAGCTCGATGCCCGCCGGCGGCGGCTCGATGTGGATGATCGCGTCGGCGATCTGAGGGAAGTGCTCCATCAGCCGATCCTTGACGTCGTGCGACAGCGAATGGGCCTCGCGCAGCGGCATCCCCGCCGGGAACCACACGTGCAGATCGAGAAAGACGTGGTCCATCGAGCCGCGGGTGCGGATGTGATGACAGCCGAGCACTTCCGGCACCTTCATCACCACATCGCGGATGTCTTCCTCGCCGATGACGACGCGATCCGAAAGGATGCCCGAGGTGTCGCGAGCGATCTCGTAAGAAGTGCGTCCGATCAGGATAGCGATTGCGATCCCGCCGATCGGGTCCAGCAGGGGATAGCCGAGGGCAACCGCTGAAAGCGAGATCAGCACGCCGATCGTGGCGAACACGTCGCTGCGCGTGTGCACGCTGTCGGCGAGCAGCAGTTCGCTGCGCAATCGGCGTCCCTGCCCGGCCTCGTAGCGGACGACGCCGATGTTGACCAGCAGCGTCGCAGTCATCACCGCGAAACTGATCCAGGAGACCTCGGGCGGCGCGGGAGAGGCGAACCGGCGCAGCGCCGCGCGCCCGATCTCGAGCACCGCGAGGATCAGGAAGATGAAGATGGCGGCCGCCGCCAGCGTCTCGAACTTGCGATGGCCGTAGGGATGATCCACGTCGGGAGGCTTGCGTGCGGCGCGAAGCCCGATCAGGCCGATGATGTTCGAGGTGGAATCGGTCAGCGAGTGAAAGCCGTCCGAGACGACGCTGACCGCGCCGGTCGCGTAGCCGAGCACCAGCTTGGCCAGCGCGACGGCGAGATTGAGCAGGAGCACGCGCGCCAGGACGCCGGCGACGGCCTGGTGGCGGCTCGGGGTCGTGATCAGAACACCCGGGCGTGCCCCATCGGCCACCACCGCAGCTGCACCTTGCCGATGATGTACTTCTTCGGGACGAGCCCCCAGTGGCGGCTGTCGGAGCTGTTGTTGCGATGGTCACCCATGACGAAGTAGTAGCCCTCGTCGATCACGCGCGGACCCCAGTCGTCATGGCTCCGGTAGTCGGGCGGCACGAAGCTGTCGTCGAGCGGCACGTCGTTCCTGAATACCCGGCCATCGACGATGCGGACCTGATCCCCTTCTTCGGCGATGATCCGCTTGACGAACGATTTCTCGGGCTTCAGCGGGTAATACAGCATCACGATGTCGCCGACCTTCGGGTCGCCGATGCGGTAGGCGAGCTTGTTCACGATCAAGCGGTCCTGATCCTGAAGCGTCGGCGCCATGCTCATGCCTTCGACGCGCGCCACCTGGAAGCCGAAGGTGACGATCAGCGTCGCGTAGACGGCGGCGGAGGCCAGCGTCTTCAGCCACGCGACCAGTTCCTCGCCGAGGCGATTCAGCCACACCGACGTCCCATCGAGCGCCATGCGCGGGTCCGGCGCCGCCGCCGCGAGCGGCTCGGCGGGCGGCGGCGGTTCGACGTACATCGGTGCGTCGATCGGCGGCGGCTGGACGACAGGCGGCGCGGGCGGCGTCTGCGAGTCCGCGCGCGGCGTTTCCGCGTTGAATCGATCGGGGTCCGGG
>JBKPSE010000018.1:0-4911 GCA_046765855.1 Acidobacteriota bacterium
CGCTTGTGAATCTTTTCTCAACCGCTCAACCTCGCATGCTATCACAATGGGTTCGTGCGCATTGCGTGGTTCAGCCCGCTTCCACCGGTCAGAACGGGCATCGCCGCATGCAGCGCCGAGCTGGTCGCGGCGCTGCGGCAACGGGGCTGCGACATCGACGCCTATCCAGCCGAGGCGGCGCACGCGTTTCCGTGGCGGCATCGTCAACGCCGCTATGACCTCATCGTCTACCAGTTTGGCAACTCGTCGCACCACGATTATGAGTGGGCCTATGCGCTGAGGTATCCCGGGCTTGCCGTGCTGCACGACACGCACCTGCATCATGCGCGCGCGGCATTTCTGCTGCGGGAGCGCCGGGCCGATGCCTACCGCGCGGAATTTCGCTACAACCATCCCGATGTATCGCCGGACGTGGCCGAGCTGGCGGTGGCCGGGTTCGACAACCGGCTGTATTACGAGTGGCCGATGGTGCGAGCGCTGATCGACAGCTCGCGTATCGTCGCCGTACACGGCGACGCGGCAGGCCGCGAGCTGCGGCGGCGCCTGTCACCCCCCGATGCGACAACGCATGCCGATCGCGGCGATCGCCTGATGTCGATACGGCTCGGCCACGGCGAGTTGGTCAGCGAGGATCGGCGACGCCAGGCGCGTGCGCACATTCGCGCGCGCTACGGGATCGCGGACGAGGACGTGGTGTTCATCTGTGCCGGCGGCGTCACGCCGGAAAAGCGCATTCCGCAGGTCATCGCGGCGCTGCGCGCGATCCTGCCGCACGCCCCGAACGTGCGATTGCTGCTCGCCGGCACGGCCGCCGCGTACTATGACGTCGGCGCCGACGTTGCCACGCATGACGTTGGCGATCGCGTCACGCTGACCGGCTATCTGGAACGCGACAGCGAGCTGACCGATCATCTGGCGGCGTCCGACGTGAGTCTCAACCTCCGCTGGCCCACGGCTGGGGAGACCTCAGGTCCGTGGCTGCGCGCGCTTGCGGCGGGCGTGGCGACGATCATCACTGATCTGGTACATCTCGGGCATGTGCCGTCCGTCGATCCGCGAACCTGGCGTTCGAACTTCACGGTCGACGGGCCGTCGTCCGGCAGCCATGGTCCACCGATCGCCGCGACCGTGGACATTGTCGACGAGGATCATTCGCTGCGGCTGGCGATGCGACGGCTGGCAACCGACGCGTCGCTGCGCAACGCACTGGCGCGCGCGGGGCAGGACTACTGGCGCCGTGAGCACACGGTCGACGCGATGGTCGCGGACTACGAGCGGGTCATGGCGATCGCGGCGGCGCGGCCGGATCCGGCGCCGCAGCTGCCCGAGCATATGGTCGACCGCGGTGAGGGAACACTGCGGGCGCTGCTCGCGCCGCTCGGTCTGGATGCGCCATGGTAAGCATCCTGCTCAACGGCGAGCCGTACTCGTTCGAGGGAACGCCCACAATCGCCGGTCTGCTCGCGGGGCTGGAGATCGATCCGCGCGGCGTCGCCGTCGAGCGGAACTTCGTCGTCGTCAAAAAGGACGCCTATGCATCCACGCCGGTCGAGAGCGGGGATCAGATAGAAATCGTCAATTTCGTCGGCGGCGGGTCAGAGGTGCCAGGAGCCCGGGCGACCGGGAGCTTAGAGGTATTCTAAACAGCAGACACATCTGATGTCGTGAACAGGCTTATGGTTGATCAATTCGTCATTGCGGGACGTGAGTTCAAGTCGCGCCTGATCGTTGGCACCGGCAAGTATCCGAGCCATGCGGTCATGCAGGCGGCGCACGATGCGTCGGGAGCGGACATGGTCACCGTCGCGGTGCGGCGCGTCAACATTTCCGATCGCAGCAAGGAGTCGCTGCTCGACTATATCGATTCGAAACGTTACTTCCTCCTCCCCAACACCGCCGGATGCTATTCGGCCGACGACGCCGTACGAACGGCCCGTCTGGGACGTGAGGCGGGACTCTCGAACTGGGTGAAGCTGGAAGTGATTGGCGACGACAAGACGCTTTTTCCCGACAACGACGAGTTGCTGGTGGCGACCAGAATCCTGGTGAAGGAAGGCTTCGTCGTGCTGCCCTATACGACCGACGATCCGGTCGTCTGCCGGAAGCTCGAGGACGCCGGCGCCGCGGCCGTCATGCCGCTCGGCGCGCCGATTGGATCGGGCCTCGGCATCCAGAACCCGAACAACATCCGCATCATCAAGGAGCAGGCGCGGGTGCCGGTAATTGTGGATGCCGGCGTCGGCACCGCGTCCGATGCGACGTTTGCGATGGAGCTCGGCGCCGACGGCGTGCTGATGAACACGGCGATTGCCCTGGCCGACGATCCGGTGGCAATGGCGCGGGCGATGAAGCTCGGGGTTGAAGCGGGCCGGCTCGCCTTCCGCGCCGGCCGTATTCCGCGCAAGCCGTACGCGTCGGCGAGCAGTCCGCTCGAAGGGGTCATCGCCGCCGCACGCGCGTGAGCGTCCAGCTTTCGATTGTCATTACCGGACTGGAACGTCTCGACGAAGCCGACCCATTCGTCGCCGCGGTTCGCTCGGCTGCGGACCGGCTCGACGCGGACTACGAGATCATTCAGGCAGATACCGCTTCGGCACCGTTCGGCGACGCGCTGCGCGCGGCGCTGACCCGAGCCCGCGCCCCTTACATCCTCACCATCGATACGGATTTTTCCGGCCCGATGGACTTCGTGCGTGATTTATGGGAGCGCCGCGACGAGGCGGAGATGCTGATCGCGTCGCGGTACGTGCCCGGCAGCCGAGCGAGGATGCCTGCGCTGCGCGCGGCAGGCAGCGCCGCGCTCAACGCCGCGGTGCGGCGCGGTCTCAGCCTGTCGGTTTCCGACGGCTCCAGTGCCGTGCGTCTCTATCGCAGCGAGGCGCTCGCGTCCCTGCGCCTGCAGGCGCATGATTACGACGTTCTGCAGGAAGTGCTGGTGCGGGGCTACGCGGCGGGATGGCGGATCCTGGAAATACCTTTCGTCTACGCGCCGAACCCACGGCTGCGCGGAAGGGTCCATGGCCGCCTGGCACGCGCCTATCTGACGACCTTCATCCACTTGTGGCGTCTGCGCAATTCGATCGCCGCCGCCGACTATGACTATCGCGCGCACGACAGCGTCATCCCGCTGCAGCGCTACTGGCAACGGACACGGTATCGGCACATCACGGAACTGATTGCCGGACAGGGCGCGGTGCTGGACGTCGGCTGCGGATCGAGCCGCATCATCGGCGCGCTGCCGCGCGGCAGCGTCGCGCTCGACATTCTCGCCAACAAGCTGCGATTCGCCCGCCGCTTTGCGGTTCCGCTGATCCGCGCCTCCGGCTTCGCGCTGCCGTTCGCCGACGGCGCCTTTCCCTGCGTCCTCAGCTCCCAGGTCATCGAACACGTGCCGAAAGAACCTTCGATGATCGACGAGTTGTGCCGAGTATTGAAACCCGGAGGGCGGCTGGTGCTCGGCACGCCTGACTACGACCGGTGGGAATGGGTGTGGATGGAGAAAGCGTACGGCGTATGCGCGCCGGGCGGCTACGCCGACGAACACATCTCGCATTACACCCGCCGCGGACTGCTCGAGCACTTCCGCAGCCGCGGCTACACGCACGAAGCGACGCGGTACGTGCTGCGCGGCGAGCTCATTCTCGCCTTCCGTAAACCGTCCGCGTAAGGTATGCGCTACGGCAGAATTCGCGCCGAGAGTTCCCGCCGGAGCGCCGCGCGTGACGCCGCGCTCGCGGTGGTCTCGATCTGCAGCGCCGCGATGTTCCTGATCCTGGCGTGGCCGCTGCGCAACGGACACGTCTACGTCTTCGACGACCTCGCGAACTTCCACCTGCCGGTGCGGTACCTGTACGCCAACGCGCTCGCCGCGGGCGATTCGATCTTGTGGACGCCTGCGCTCTTTGCCGGGTTCTACCTTCACGGCGAAGGCCAGGCCGGCATGTTTCACCCGCTCCACTGGCTGCTCTACCGCGCCTTGCCGCTGCCGTGGGCGTTCAATCTGGAATTCCTCTTCAGTTACGTCGCCGCGTTCGCCGGCATGGTCGTCTTCCTGCGCCGCATGCAGGTGAGGCGTGAAGCGGCGCTATGCGGCGCGATGCTGTTTGCCTTCGGCGGGTTTCAGCTCCTGCATTTTCACCACATGAATGTGATCGCGGTCACGGCGCACCTGCCGTGGCTGCTGGCGGCAATCGACGCGCTGCTCGCAGCAGAGGCACCGCACAGACGCGCGCGTGCTTACGCGGCCGTCGCCGCGGTCGTGTCAAGCGAGGTGCTTCTCGGATTTCCACAGGCCGTCTGGTGGAACGTCCTCGCGGCCTCGGCGTTCGCGCTCCTGCAAGCACGCAGAGGCGCTCGTCTGCCCCGTCTGCTCGCATGTGCCGCCGCCGGGCTCACCGGGATCATGATTGGCGGCATCCAGCTGCTGCCGACACTCGACATGGCGGCAACCTCGACGCGAGCGACCGCGCCGGTCGCAGGGTTCGCTCTGAGCTATTCGCTGCATCCGTACAACTTTCTCCAGTTCTGGTCGCCGTATGCCATCGGCGGCCGCGTCTACAGCTGGGCGGACTACCCGCAGATCCATGAATTCGGGGTATACGCCGGCACCCTGCCGCTCCTCGCGCCGCTCTGGCTATGGCTGCGCCGCGATGCGCTTGGCGCGCGCCGCGGGTTCGCATTGGCAACGGCGCTGTTTGCGCTGGTCATGCTCGTCCTCACGATGGGCCGCTACGGCGGAATCGCGATTCTCTTGAGCCACGTCCCGGGACTGGCGTCGCTCCGCGCTCCCACCCGTTACATCGTTCTCGTGCAATTCGCCGCGACGATTCTCGTGGCCCTGGCCATCGACGATCTCGTCCGGCGTGGCGAGAGTCCCTCGATCGAACACCGGTCCCGTGCACTGCTCTGGGC
>JBKPSE010000019.1:0-4417 GCA_046765855.1 Acidobacteriota bacterium
CGTCATATCTCGGCGTCTCTCCTGAGACCATCAGCCGGGTGCGCAAGAATCTTTCCCGCCGCTAGATCGCCGTCATCGCCCGCGCGCCGCTTCCGGGCAACGATCACCAGGCGCGGAGACTGCCAGGCATCGTATCGGTTAAGGCGGTAGTCTCCATACAATTCGACGATGTCGAGGCCGTGGGGCGCGAGCATGGTTTCGAAATCGGCCGCCGAGAACCGGGCGACCTGCTCGCGGTAGACGAGTGGAGGGCGGCCGTCGCCGCCATCGACGACCACGCGCTTCAAGAACGATCGCCCGTCGGTCCAGCGACGGATTCGATAGGTCGTCCCGTCGCCCTCGAGATTCTCCTCCGGCACCAGGTGCCGGTCCGCGTAACGGGCGTTCAGATAATCAATGACAAGGTGGCCGCCGGGCCGCAGCGAACGCGCGATGTTTCGCAGCACCGCCGCGTGCTCGCGAGGGTCGTCGAAGTAACCGAAGCTGGTGAAGAAGCTGAATACGTAATCGTACGCCCTCTTCCCGAACGGCAGCCGCATGTCGTGCCGGCGGAATCGGAGGCTGGAGCTTTCGTACTTCTTTGCCGCCTCGATGCTCGCCGCAGCCAGGTCCAATCCGGTTACCGCGTATCCACGCGCCGCGAGCTGGCGGGCATGACGTCCGGCTCCGCATCCGAGGTCGAGCATCGCGGCGCCGGGCCGTGGCTTCAGCCGGGCGACGAGCGCATCGACGAAGCGGGCGGCTTCGCTCTCGTTCCGGTGCGCATAAAGCTTGTGGTAGTGAACCGAATCGAACCACGACGCAAACCATTGGGCTTCCATGATCCTGTCTCCTGTGCCGCGCGTGAATTGCGCGGCCGAGGACCACGGTAAGAGGGGGCATGCCCCGCGGCCATTGATCTGGATCAAGAAAGGTACGGCGTCCGGCTTGCACGGGTGTCGCACATGACGCACGTGCGGCACCACAAGCTCATCATCACGGTTCTGGTCGTCCTCGGCGCCATTGGCATCCTGCTCGCCCTCGCCCAGGACCAGCAGACGCTCAAGATTCAGAGCGCGCACGCCGCGGAGGATCCGCTATTCCCGGGATACGTTTCCGCCCTCCTCGGCACGCACCCGACCGGCGGCAACAGCTACACGGTGCTGACCAACGGCGATCAGATCTTTCCCGCGATGCTCGCCGCAGTGAACGCGGCGCAGCGGCGGATCAGTTTCGAGACCTATATCTATAACAAGGGATCAGTGGGCGAACAGTTCACACAGGCGTTCGAAGCGGCAGCGAAACGCGGTGTGCAGGTCCGTCTCGTCATCGATGCGATGGGCTCGAACAAGGTGCCGAAGGAATGGCAGGAACGCCTGCGCGGCGCAGGGGTAAAGGTCGGCGAATTCGGCGAGCCGAAATGGTACGCGCTCGAAGAACTCAATTACCGCACGCACAGAAAGATTCTTGTCGTCGACGGCCGCCTCGGCTTCACCGGCGGCGTCGGTCTCGACGACCAGTGGCTCGGGCACGCGCAGGACCCGGAGCACTGGCGCGACACGATGGTGCAGATCGAGGGTCCGGTGGCGCGCCTCATGGAAGGGGCGTTCAACGAGAACTTCGTCGAGACGCTCGGGCCGGTGACGCCCGAGGTCGATCCGCCGCCGCAAGTCGACGCTCGGCCGCTCGACAGCGCAATCGTGCTGCGCAGCTCGCCAACCGGCGGCAGCAACGATCTGAAGCGTCTGTATCTGCTGTCAATCGCCGCGGCGCGCCGCACGCTCGACATCTGCTCGCCGTATTTCCTCACCGACGAATCGACGGATTGGGCGCTCGAACAGGCGCGCCAGCGCGGCGTTCGCGTGCGCGTTTTGGTCGAAGGGGATCTCACCGACGCGAAGCCGGTGAAGTACGCCAGCCGCCAGGCCTATCAACGTCTCATGGGTCTCGGCATCGAGCTCTACGAATATCAACCGACGATGATGCACACCAAGGCGATTGTCGTCGACGGCGTCTGGAGCATGGTCGGGTCCGCCAACTTCGACAACCGCTCGCTGGAACTGAACGATGAGATGAACGTCGCCGTCTCCGATCGCGGGCTCGCCGCGCGGCTCGAACAGGACTTCGAGCAGGACCTCCGCGTCGCGCGGCGGCTGGAGCCCGAGCAGTGGCGGAAGCGCCCCTTCCTCGAAAAGGCGCGCGAGTATTTCTGGAGCTACTTCAGCGAAATCTTCTGACGGTAGAATCTCCGGATGGCTCCACGCGTCCGGTTCGCGCCGTCGCCCACCGGATACCTCCACGTCGGCGGCGCACGCACGGCGCTCTTCAACTGGCTGTTCGCGCGAGGGCACGGCGGCACGTTCGTGCTGCGGATCGAAGACACCGATGCGGAACGGTCGTCATGGGAAATGGTGGCCGGAATCGTCGAGGGCCTTCGCTGGCTCGGCCTCGACTGGGATGAAGGACCGGACGTCGGCGGCCCGCACGCTCCGTATTTCCAATCGCAGCGGCTGCTGAAATACCAGGAGCGCGCGCGCTCGCTCGTCGCGGAGAACAAGGCCTATGCGGACGAGGGCGCAATCCGGTTTCGGGTTCCACCAGGACAGACGCGCTTCGCCGATCTCGTGCACGGCGACATCTCGTTCGAGAACGAGCACATCGAGAACTTCGTCATTCTTCGCTCGGACGGCAATCCGACGTATCACCTGTCGGTCGTGGTCGACGACGTCGACATGGAGATCACCCATGTAGTCCGCGGCGACGACCACATCTCGAATACACCCAAACAGGTGCTGCTCTACAACGCATTCGGCAAGCCGGTGCCGCAGTTCGCGCACGTGCCGCTGATCATGGGTCCGGACAAGAAGCGTCTGAGCAAGCGTCATGGTGCCACTTCGGTCACGGAGTATCAGCGCCTCGGCTATCTCCCCGAGGCGATGGTCAACTTTCTCGCGCTCTTGGGATGGTCGCCGGGCGGCGACCGCGAGGTGTTCACGCGTGAGGAGCTGATTGCGCTGTTCCGCCTGGAGGGCATCAGCGGCGGCAACGCCGTCTTCAATATCGAAAAGCTCGATTGGTTCAACCAGCAGCACATCGCGCGGCTCACCGGCGCGGATCTGCTTTCGCGGCTCGAGCCGCTGCTGAAAGAGACGGGCGTCTGGCGCGATTCGCTGCGCGGCGCGGAGTTCTCATGGATGCTGCAGGTGCTCGAGCTGCTGAAGCCGCGGGTCAGGAATTTCGATCATCTGCTCGACGAACTGCGTCCGTTCCTCGCGAGCGACGACGAACTCGCCGTCGATCCAGCGGCCGCCTCGAAGCATCTGACGGCCGAGATCCGTCCGGTGCTTGCGCGTCTGGCCGAGAGCTATCGCGCCGCGCCGCCCGCAGATCCGGCAGCGGCTGAGCAGCTCGTCCGTTCTACCGCCGAACACGCCGGTGTGAAGGCTGCGTCCCTGATTCATGCGACGCGCGTGGCGGTGACCGGGCGCTCCGTCAGCGCCGGCTTGTTCGAGTTGCTGTGTGTGATGGGTGCAGATCGTGTCGTCCGCCGGCTGACGCGGTCGGTAAATTACACATGTGCGTCATAGGCCTGACCACGTGGCCGCACGTGAAAGACGGAAGCTGAGTTCCGCTTCAGGCGAATCTGCTACAGATCCGCTCGGAAAGATGGCAGCGCCGTCCGTCGAGCTGCCGCATCAGGGTAAAAGATCGCCCTCTTTTCCCCACGCGCTTCCGCAGCTAAGTTCCACGGCTTCAGTCGTTTAGCTCGAATTGTCGGGCACATGCGTTGCAGCGTGGCCGCTTGACCCGGCTCCGCCGGGGAGGAGGGCAACGTGGCTAAGGAAGATCGCGGATTCGCATCTATGGATCGAGCCAAGCAGCGAGAGATCGCCAGCAAGGGCGGCAAGGCTGCCCACCAGAAGGGCACTGCGCACGAGTGGACGAGTGAAGAGGCGCGCGACGCTGGCCGCAAAGGCGGCATTGCCAGCCATCAGCGCCGCCGCGAACAGGCGGGTGGTTCGAGCACGACGTCGGAAGTTGGCCGCGACAACGGGAGCGGAATGAATCGCGGCTCGATGTCGCATTCCGGCTCGTCGGATCGCGAGAGCTACGGTTCCGATCGGAGCGAGTCGAGCGACGTCTCGATGCCGATCGATCGGGACGAATAGGGTTTGCGCGGCCGGCGGGCAGTTCACCAGCGCAAGACCCGCCGCCCGCGCCACTCTGGTCCTTCCGTAACGTAGCGCCATTCAGGATTCTGCTGCGGGTCGCGCAGCGCCTGGCAGATCTGATCGAACGTCGCCAGATGTTCGTCGGCGCACTCGAAGTAGGTCACGAAATCCCACTCGTTCGGACGGCCGTGTCCGTCCGGGTTGTAGTACAGCTTGCGGAAGATCGTGCTGATGCCGCATTCGGCGGCGCGGGCATGTCCCTTGAC
>JBKPSE010000020.1:0-2832 GCA_046765855.1 Acidobacteriota bacterium
AGCCGGACCAGCCGGGCGCGGGACGATCCAAGCGCGCGGCGTACCGCCAATTCGCGCTGCCGCGAGGACGCGCGCGCCAGCAGCAGGTTGGCAATATTGGCGCAGGCGATGAGCAAGACCACGCCGACTGCGCCGAACAACAGCAACAGCACCGGCCGGACCGGACCGACGAGATCCTCCTGCAGCGGGATGATGCGCGGCGTCCACGCCGCGCGCGCCGGATAATCGCGGGGATACGCGGTGCGGAACTCCTGCGCCAGCACGGCCAGCCGCTGCCGCGCTTCGTTGACGCTGATGCCAGGCTTCAGCCGCGCGATCGCGCCGGTGAGAAAGTAGTTGAACCGCTGCGGCGGATTGGCGAACGGCTTGTCGACGAAGCTCGCGGGCGCCCACACATCCACGTCAGTCAGCACCGATCGCCCGGGATGCCGGAAGCCGGGCGGCAGCACGCCGACGACCGTGTACCAGTCGTTGTCGATGCGCAGCTTGCGTCCGATCGCGTCCGGTGACGCGCCGAATCGCCGGCGCCATAGCGCATCGCTGATCACCAGCACCTCCGTGATGCCGGGACCTTCGTCTTCGGGACGGAACAGCCGTCCCAACTGCGGCCGCACGCCAAGCACGTCGAAGTACGTCGGACTCGCGAGCAGCACCTCGACGCGCTCGGGCACGTCGACTTCGGTGAGGTTCGCGTTGATCGCCCACACGCCGGCGATCGCCTCGAACAGGCCGCTGCGATCGCGGTAATCGAGCAGCTCCGGCTGCGACAGGCCGACGTCGACGGAGCCCAGGGCGCTGAAGTCCGACGTGACTCGTACCAGCCTGTCGGGCTGCGCGAAGGGCAGCGGCCGCATCACGACGGCGTTGACCACAGTGAAGATGGCGGTGTTGGCGCCGATGCCGAGCGCGAGCGTCGCGATCGCGATCGCCGCAAACCCCGGGGACCGGCGCAGATTCCTCGATGCGAACCGCGCGTCCTGCAGAAGGGTGTCCATCATGGAGGACGCCGAATCGCAAAGCCTGCGCCACGCCGCCGAGGCCACGAGAGCGGCGATTTCAGCCGGTTTCAGGCAGATCCGGGCGCGAATGCTCCGCTTTCGGGATCGCAGTGTGCGAAAGCGAACAGCTCGATCCTCTTTCGCGATTCCATAGGCACGTTTCCGCTGCGGATTCCGTCAAACCCTCTGATGGCATGCGCCTTGGACTCCCGCTCAGCCGACGGCATGACCGTTTCCTGTGACATGACGCCTCGGATCCTGATCGCGGACGATCAACCAGACCTGCTCGACGCCCTCAAGTTGATGCTCAAGGGACAGGGCATCGAAGTCGATGCGGTGACGTCGCCCGACGCGGCGGTCTCGGCGCTCAAGGCGCATCCGTTCGATCTGGTGCTGATGGATCTGAACTACACCGGCGACACGACGTCGGGCCGCGAGGGGATCGATCTGCTCACGCGCGTGCAGGAGCTCGACCGGCTGCTGCCGGTGATCGTCATGACCGGGTGGGGCAGCGTCGATCTCGCCGTCGAGGCGATGCGGCGCGGCGTGCGCGATTTCGTTCAGAAGCCGTGGGACAACGCGCATCTGCTCGCAAAGATGCACAAGGAGATCGAGGCCGGACGCGCGCGGCGGCGCGAGGACGCGGCCGAGCGGCGCGAGCTCGCGGAAGCGTTGAAGATCCAGCAGCGGCTGCTGCCGCAGCAGGTCCCGCAGATCGACGGGTGGGAGCTTGCCGCCTCATGGCAGCCCGCCTCGGGCGTCGGCGGCGATTGCTTCGATACGATCCGCTTCAGCGATTCACGCCTCGCCATCACCATCGCTGACGTCGTCGGCAAAGGCATTCCCGCGGCGCTGCTGATGTCGAATCTGCAGGCGGCGGTACGCGCGTTCGCGTCGGAAGCGGTCGAGCCGCAGGCGCTCTGCCACCAGGTCAATCGCATCCTGTGCGGGAACATCGCCGAAGGACGATTCATCAGCTTCTTCTACTGCGTGCTCGATGCGGTCGGCGGCGCGATGATCTACAGCAATGCGGGGCACTACCTGCCGATGCTCGTGCGAGCCGACGGAACGCACGAACGGCTTGGCATCGGCGGACCGGTGCTTGGCGTGCTCGCCGACGCGGACTACGAGCAAGCGAGCATTCCACTGAATGCCGGCGACCGCATCATCCTGTTCACCGACGGCCTGACCGAAGCGCGCAACGACGAGGGTGAGGAATTCGGCGAGGAGCGGCTGCTCGCGGCGGCGCTCGCCAACCGGGGTTGCAGCGCGCCGGCGCTTCAGGCGCGGCTCACCGACGCGGTGGCGAGCTTCACCGGCGGCCATCTGCAAGACGACGCGACGCTGATCGTTCTGGCCTCTGACCTGGGTTGAACCCCGCCAAATCCGTGACCAATCGCATCCACGCGGGACCGGTGAACACGTCCTTGACGGCGTTTTCCGGCTCTTCCGATACTGTTCGCATGCGAAAAGTGTGGACTCCTCCCTGGCGGTGGGTGTTTGGCGTCGCCACGGCGCTGGGCCTGTTCTCTTTTCTCCAGGCGTATCGCCTGACGCTGATCAACAGCAAGCCGGGCGTGACTATCTACGCGGGCAAGCTGCTGATCCTCAACCTCGCGCTTTGGTACGTGCCGGCGCTGCTCATGCCGGCGATCGTCTGGGCGGCGCGCCGCTTTCCCTTCGACACCGGTCGCAAGGTTCGCGCGATCGCGGCGCACAGCGCCGGCGCGCTGACTTTTGCCGCGGTACATTTCCTCGGGATGATGAGCGTCCGCTTCCTGATCTGGCCGGACGGCGGCAAGTGGCCCGGCGTACCGTGGTCGCAGTTCTTCCA
>JBKPSE010000021.1:0-5067 GCA_046765855.1 Acidobacteriota bacterium
TGATGGAGGAGCGAGGACGAGAAGCGTTTCGGGAACGCGTGCGGCAGGTGAAACCTGCAGCAGTCCGAAACCGCCCCTCGACCCTCGGCCCGTCGTTCCGCGTTAGAACCTGACCCCGAAGGTAAAATTCGCGTGCCAGCCGCCGAGATCGAGGCGGTCGCCGAGGAACCCTTCCTGCAGCAGGTTCTTCCCTTCCGCCTTCTGCCAGCGGACTTCCCCGCCGACGGTCCAGTTGTTGACCGGGGCGCGGATGCCGCCGAGCACCGTCGGGCCGACGGCCACACCGGAGGCGACGTAGCGGGCGGGGAAGATCGACAGATCGTCCGCGATGAAATCGCCGACTTCACTGTAGCGATAACGGATGGCGACGATGCCGGCGCCGATGTAGGGCTCGACCGAGCTGCCGCGCGGCAGGAGCAGGAAGCGGCCGGTGAAGGTGACGGGCACCTGGCGCAGTTTCAGCTCCTGCTCGATCTCGACGTCACCCGGCCGCGTGAGGTCGGCATAGATGCTCGGCACGCTGCGCTGCGAAAAGCCGACGCCGACACCCGCTTCGAAATTCGAGCCGATCCCGAGCAGGTACTCGGCGCCGAAGGTCGCGCTGTTGAAATCCTTCACTTCGAAGAGGAGCGGATGGAAGTTCTGCAGATCGTTGAGCAGCACGTCTTCGTCGACGCGCGAGTCGAGACCTTTGAGCGCGAAATATCCGATGGTGAAATTGAGCGTGGAGTTCCCGCCGGAACTGGATGAACTGACCTGCCGAATCTGTGCGCCGGCGCTCGCGGGCGCGAGAATCAGGCTCAGCACCAGCGCCGCCCCAAGACGTTTCATCATGACGTTGCCCTCCCAGGCTGATGCCCACCTGAGCATGTTGGGTGCCAGCCCTTCCGCGCGAGGAGGCGCGAATTTGCGCGAGGGCCAGCGTTCCGCCTGTCCCACGGACAGGTCAGTTCGTCCTATTTTCGCGGCCGCGGGGTGCAGCAGGGTTACGCGGATCCGCCGGAGCGCTTCGTCCGGAGGCGGCACGAATGACGTCGACCATCTGATCGTGGATGCGGCCGTTGGACGCCACGATCTCGCCAAGCCGGGATCGGAACGGCGCGCCGGCGAGCGTGCTGACGCGGCCGCCCGCTTCCTCGATCATCAGGGCGCCCGCCGAAATGTCCCAGGGGTTGAGCCGCACCTCCCAGAAACCATCGAAGCGGCCGGCCGCCACGTACGCGAGATCGATGGCCGCCGATCCCAACCGCCGCACCGCACGGGCGCGGCGCAGGAAATCGTCGAACAGTCCCAGCAGGTAGCCGGAGTCGGTCTGTACGTTGTAGGGGAAACCGGTGCAGAGCAGGGAATCGATCAGCGCATCGGCTGACGACACGCGCATCGGCGCGCCGTTCAGCCACGCCCCGACGCCGCGTTCGGCCGTGAACAGTTCGCGCCGGCTCGGATCGTAAATCGCCGCGACGACCGGCTCGCCGCTGCGCTCGAGCGAGCACGCGCTGCAGTAAATCGGCAGGCCGTGCGCGTAATTGGTGGTGCCGTCGACCGGGTCGAATACCCAGGTGTACTCCGCCTCGTTCTGCCGATCGGCGCGCGTCGCGTACTCCTCGGCCAGCACCACGTGATCGGGGAAGCGCTGCGCGATCAGCGCGCGGAACATCTCCTCGACTTCGCGGTCGATCTGCGTGACGAGGTCGATGGCGCCCTTCTTCTCGACGCGCAGGTGATCGATGCCGGCCAGCTGCATGGCGCCAGCCTTGATCACCGCCTGGATCGCCGTCGCGAGAAAGATCGGCGGAAACGATTCAGCCACTTGCCGCCAGCTTCTTGACCATACGCACCTGCATGCCGCCATCCGGCGCGCGATTCAGCTGCACGTCGTCCATGAAGCTACGCATGAAGAAGATGCCGCGCCCGCTCGATTTGAGAATGTTTTCCGGCGCGAGCGGATCGGCGACTTCTTCGGGCTCGAATCCCTCGCCCTGATCGGTGACGCTGACCACCAATTCGGTGGGATTCTCGGTCGGAGTGAACGCGAATTCGATGGTGACCAGCTTGCCGGGATGCTCGCGGTTGCCGTGCTTGATCGCGTTGATGACAGATTCGCGCACGGCGACGCCGACCCAATGGATTGAGTCTTCGTCGAAGGCGGCCAGCTGCCCCATGCGATCACTGAGGACCTGAACCAGGTCCACCATGTCGAAGAGGCTCGGGATCTGCAGCCGCACGCGGCCGCCACGCACCGTCATGGAAGGGTTAGGATAATACAATAGTCGCCTGATGGCCCCGTCGATCGGAACGGCCGCCGTCCCGCGCGTCTCGCGGGTCTCGGGACGCCTGCGGGTCCCCGGCGACAAATCAATCTCTCACCGCTACGCGATGCTCGCGGCGATTGCCGACGGCAGGTCGCATCTGCGCGGCTACGCGCCCGGCGCCGATTGCGCCGCCACGCTTGCCTGCCTCGAGGCCCTCGGCGCCAGGATCGAACGCGGACCCTCGCCGGCCGACGTCTCGATCGACGGGCTTGGCCTCGGCGGCTTGCGCGCACCTGCGGGCGCGCTCGACGCGGCGAACTCCGGCACCTCGATGCGGCTGCTCGCCGGGTTGCTCGCCGCGCACCCGTTTCGCAGCGTCATCGGCGGCGACGCTTCGCTCTCGCGTCGGCCGATGCGCCGGGTGATCACGCCATTGACGCAGATGGGCGCCCGAATCAGCGCAGTCGACGGCCGCCCGCCGTTGACGATCGACGGAGGATCGCTGCGCGGCATCAGCTACGCACCGGATGTGCCCAGCGCCCAGGTGAAAAGCGCAATCCTGCTGGCCGGCTTGCACGCCAGTGGACGTACGACGGTCATCGAGCCGGCGCCGACGAGGGATCATACGGAGCGCGCGTTCGCGGCGTTCGGTGTCCGCGTGATTTGTGACGGCCTTTCCGTGTCCGTCGACGGCGGGCAGCGCCTGCGTGCGAGCGACGCCGATGTTCCAGGCGACGTGTCCTCTGCCCTGTTCTGGCTGGTTCTCGCCGCAGGAACGCCTGGATCGGATCTCGTAATCGAAGGCGTCGGCCTCAATCCTTCACGCACCGCGGTACTTGATGTCTTGCGCAGAGCGGGGGCCCGGATCGACGTGGCGCTCAGCGGCGCGAACCTGCCGCTCAGCGGTGGCAGCGACGTCATGATCTCAGGCGAGCCGATGGGATCGATTCACGTCCGCTACGGCGAGCCGAAATCCTTCGACATTGCGCCTGATGAAGTACCGGGCATGATCGACGAACTCCCCGGACTCGCGGCGCTCGCGGCCATGCAGCCGGGCGTCTCGATGTCCGTCCGCGGCGCGCAGGAACTGCGGGTCAAGGAAAGCGACCGCATCGCCATGCTCGCGCGCGGGTTTCGCGCGCTCGGGATCGACGTCGATGAATACGCCGACGGGTTTACCGTCCGCGGTGGACCACCGTCGGGAGGTGAAGCGGACGCCGCGCACGATCATCGCCTGGCCATGGCCTTTGCCATCGCCGGAAGCCGTGCCGCGGGTCCGGTGCACATCAGCGGCGCAAACGCCGTGGCCGTCTCCTATCCAGGATTTTTCGAGCAGCTCGAACGCCTCTCGCGCGGATTGTGACCCCGATCGACAAGATTTATCTCGTCGGATTCATGGCGGCCGGCAAAAGCACGGTGGCGCGGCTCCTCGGCAGCCGTCTCGGCTGGCGAGCCGAGGACATCGACGAGCTGATCGAAGCCCGCGAACGGATGACGGTCGCCGATATTTTCTCCCGCCACGGCGAAGCCTATTTTCGCGCCGCCGAGCGCGAGATTCTGCGCCTGCTGCTTCCGCTCCGCCACACCGTCGTCGCCACCGGCGGCGGGACGTTCATGGACCAGGAGAGCCAGCGCGCGATTAACCTGGACGGCATGTCCGTGTGGCTCGACGTGCCGTTCGACACGGTCGTCTCGCGGCTGCCGTCGGACGGCCGCCGGCCGCTGTCCGCCGACCGCGCGCAGATGGAGCGGCTGTTCGCCGCGCGGCAGGCGGCGTACGCCAACGCCAGCCTGCGCGTCGACGCCACGGCTCCCGCCCCGGAAATCGCCGAGCGGATCCTCGACGCATTCAAGCTCGCGTAACATGCGTTACTTGATCCTCTCGGACATCCACGCGAACATCGACGCGTTCGACAGCGTCCTCGACCATGCGTCGGGCAACTGGGACCGCACCCTGGTACTCGGGGATCTCGTCGGCTACGGAGCCGAGCCGAACGCGGTGATCGATCGCGTGAAGTCGCTCAACCCGGAGGTCGTGATTCGCGGCAATCACGACAAGGCCGCGTGCGGCATCGACGACGGCAGCGCGTTCAACCATGTCGCGCGGATGGCGGCGATCTGGACCGGTCAGCAGTTGACCAGCGAGAACAATGAGTACCTGCGCGCGCTGCGGATGGGACCGGTACAAATCGACGCACTGACCGAGATCTGTCACGGCGCTCCGTTCGACGAGGATCATTACATCTTCGACGGACACGACGCGGTCATGGCGCTGCGGTCGGCCGAGCAGCCGCTGTGTCTGTTCGGCCACACGCATCTGCCGGCGATCTTCAAGGTTGTGGAAGGGACGCTGGAAGGCATGCCGCTGGATCCGGAACGTCACGCCCTCATTCCACTGCAGCGCGGCGCGCGTTACTTGATTAACGTGGGATCGATCGGTCAGCCGCGTGACGGCGATCCGCGTGCGGGCTACGGCCTGCTGGACGACGACGCTCGCGAGCTGCGCACGTTCCGCGTCCCGTATGCCGTCGACAAGGCGCAGCAGCGGATTCTCGCTGCCGGGCTGCCCGCCAGCCTGGCGAATCGCCTCGCCTTGGGACGGTAATCGGCGAACGTCGGCGGCCGCTGCGGATCTCACGCAGAGCGCGCAAAAAAGCAGCGGCCGCGCGGCTCGCGTTTCCCGTGGCCGCCTTTCGGCCAGCCGCGGGAAGGTCGCGCGTCGCGCGGCACGGCGAACGCTACCCAGCGCAGAATTCCTGCTGGAATTCCCGGCGTCTCCGCTTTCAGCGATCTCCGCGTGAGATCGTCAGTGAGT
>JBKPSE010000022.1:0-5193 GCA_046765855.1 Acidobacteriota bacterium
CGGGATTGCGCGGGTGCGGCATGATCGGCCCGGTCTCGCATCCCGGCCCGCCGCGCCAGTCGTTCAGGTTATAGGGATCGGCGACGCTGGAGATGATGACCGTACTGCTGTCCTGCTGCGCGCCGTACAGCTTGTAGGGGAACTGTTCGTCCATCCAGACGCCGTAGATCTCGGACGTCGGCTGATTCATCTGTGTCGACCACGTGCGGCCGCCGTCGAACGAGACGTTCGCGCCGCCGTCGTTCGACTGGATCATCGCATTGCCGTCTTTCGGACTGATCCAGATGTCATGGTTGTCGCCGTGCGGCGTGCGCATGGGCACGAACGTCTTGCCGCCGTCCGTCGATTTGAAAAAACCCTCCGCGCCGGCGTAGACGGTATCGGCGTTGGTCGGGTCCGCGCCGAGAGTCGTGTAATAGAACGGACGCTGCAGCAGCGACGGCTGCGGATTGATCAGCGTCCAGCTCTGGCCGCTGTCGTCGGAGCGATAGAAACCTCCGCCGGGCTTCGCCTCTATCAGCGCATACACGCGATCCGGTTTCGCCGCGGTGACCGCGAGGTTCGCCTTGCCGATCAGATCGCTCGGAAGACCGGTCGTGATCTTGTTGAAGGTCTCGCCGCCGTCCGTGCTCTTGTAGAAACCGCCGTCCTTCGAGCCGCTGATGATCGTCCACGGCTTGCGCTCCAGCCGCGACATCCACGCATAGACGACGTTCGGGTTGCCGGGCTGAAGCTCCACGTCCATCGCGCCGACCGTCTCCGACAGGAAGAGCACTTTCTTCCAGCTCTTCCCGCCGTCGGAGGTCTTGAACACGCCGCGCTCAGTGTTCGACTTGAACGCATCGCCGTAGGCGGCGACCCAGACGACGTCGGGGTTGGTCGGGTGAATGCGAACGGCGCCGATCTGTCCGGCGTTGTAGAGCCCGGCGAACTGCCACGTCTCGCCGCCGTCGGTCGTCTTGTAGACGCCGCGTCCGGTGGACACGTTGCTGCGCACGCCGTCGGATCCGGTGCCCAGATAGATGATCTGCGGATTGGCATCGGCGACCGCGATCGAACCGGTCGAGCCGAGCGGAACCTTCCCGTCGGTAATCGGCACCCAGGTCAGGCCGCCGTCAGTGGTCCTGAAAACGCCGCCGCTGGCCACGCCCATATAGAAGGTGCGCGGCTGCGAGGGCACGCCGGTTACGGTCGTCACGCGCCCGCCGCGCGACGGGCCGACGAGCCGGTATCGCAGTCCCTTGAACAATGCCGGATCGACGCTCGCCAGCATCGGGATCTGCGCGCGCGGCGCCGGCCGCGGCGCGACACCCTGGACGGGATTGGTCGGAGATCGGACGGGCTGCGCGATAGGGCGCGATTGACCTTCCCCATGAAGGAGCGCGAATCCAAGCGTGCCGAACAGAGCGAGAGTGAAGAGTGAGCGTCGCAGCATGGCGACACTTTAATACAGTCCGGTTCACCCTCGGGACGGCGCGGACGGGTGGATGGTCTAATAGAAAAGAGAGCGGAAAGCAGAATGGATCAGCTCACGCTGTTCGGATCGGACGAGATCGTGGTCACCGACGACGGGCGCGGGCGGATTGTCTACACACCGCGCTTCATCGATGCGGCGACCGCGCAGCGATGGTTCGACGAGCTGCGCCAGGCGGTCCCGTGGCGAACCGAGAAGCGGATGATGTACGACCGCGAGCTCGACGTGCCGCGGCTGCTCGGACACTACCGCCTCGATCCCGCGCCCGCGTCAGCGCCGCGCGCCATCCTCGAGGCGCACCAGCGCGTCGTCGAGCGGCTCTCGGTGCCTTTCAATGCCGTCGGCTTGAATCTTTATCGCGACGGGCGCGACAGCGTCGCGCCGCACAACGACCATCTGAATGAAATCCGCAGGGGATTTCCAATTGCGCTCGTCTCACTGGGCGCAACGCGGCGGATGACGATTCGGGAGAAGGAGCCGCCGCGACCGTCGACCGCCGCTGACGGCGTTCTCAGCCAGGCCGAAGGGCGCCGCGCCATCCACGTCGACCTCGAGTCAGGGAGCCTGTTCGTCATGGACTACGACACGCAGCTGCATTACACGCACGGCGTGCCGAAGACGGCCGAAGCGGTCGGCGAGCGCATCAGCCTGGCGTTTCGCGTCAAGCACCCGCGCCGCGAATCGGCTGGATCCGCGGACGCGGGTATCTATAAATAAGGTCTAGAAGCGGAAGCCGACGCCGATGCGCACCTGATTGACGTTGTACGCCTGGCCGGCGTTCAGCGCCGAGGCGATCGTATTGCCCGCGGAGATCTTCTTGTAGCGGTATCCGAGGTCGAACGACAGCGGGCCGCCCTGGAGCAGCAGGCCGCCGCCGACGCCGAGCATCGGCTGCGTCGTGTTGACGAAGTTCAGCCCGGTGTTGATCAGCGCGCCCGTCGTCCCGCCGATGCCGGAGACGCCGGCGTTCAGCTTGGCGAACCCGGCGGTCGCCTCGGCATAGGGACGAACCGCGGAATGGCTGCCAGCGAGAAAGCGCACGCCGCCTTCACCGTAGTACGCCGAGACGCGGACGCCGACGTCCGTGAAGTCGAGCAGATCGAAGAGCGGCGACTTGATGTCCGCCATGCGTCCGCCTTCGCCGATGATCTGAATGTTGTCGGTGAGGCCAACGGCGACGCGCCCGCCGAACGTCGAAGAGGCGGCGGACCCGAACGCGGACGTGCCGACGGTGAGGCCGCCGAAGCCCTGGATTTCGCTGCGCTGCTGCGCGGCGGCAGCGGCAGGCACACCCACGACGAGCGCGACGAGCAGAATCAGTTTTCGCATGATGAGGACACTCCTGTTGCTGTCAGGCACTGATTCAGCAACGCGGGTGCCACACCGGCAGCGGCGAAAATCGGCGGCAATGCTCGCGCACGGCGCGCCGGCAACGCGCACCAGCCCTCCACGAGTGACACCCCGTCCATTCCTGATGCGGCCTGCGTGGCAGCGGGAGCGAACCACCAGGTGCCGGAACGCTACTTAATCAGCTGGTACTGCTGAAAGCGGGGAGCGGCGCCGAGTTTGTGCTCCTTGAGGAACGCCCAGGCCTGCTTGTTGATCTCGGATGCGCGGCCGTAGTAGTCGTGCGTGTGGTTGTTGATTTCGGTGAGCTGAGTGTTGAAGCCCTTGGCGGTGAGCACGTCGCGCGTGTTGCGCACCGCGCGGAGCGGAAAGAACGGGTCGTTGGTGCCGACCCAGATCGCCATCGGAATCTTGCGCGGCGCCTGGTCGAGGATCGGCAGCATCTCGGCGCTGAGCACGCCCGCGTGAACCGCGACGGCGGCGAAGTAGTCCGATTCCAGCACGCCGAGATCGAGCCCGTGCGTCGCGCCGGCGGAGTGGCCGAACACGTACATGCGCCGGTCGTCGACCACGTCGTTCGCGATGCGCACCATCTCGATCAGATCGTGGAAGAAGTCCGGACCTTCCTGCGGGATCCGCCAGGCGCGCGGATCCGAGGCGTCGGGCGCGACGAGCGCGATGCCTTCTGACCTGGCGAGCGGCAGCCAGGGATCGACGAGCGTCTTGCCGTTGCGTCCCGAGCCATGCAGCAGCAACAACAGCGGCACGCCATCAGCCGCCTTCTCCGGGATGTAGAGGTAATAGGTGTGGTTGATGCCGCCGGAGCCGAAGGTGAGCTTCTGCACCTTCGCCTCGGCGCCCGCGTGCAGGACCGGCGATCTACTCAAGCAGACACACGCACAGACGATCGACAGAACATGGCGCACGTGGACGACCTCCATGTCCCAGGTCACCGCGTCCGGGGCGTCAGCGCCGCCGGCCAACCGAGCGCGGGGAATGACCGAAAGCAGTCGCGGCGACTAGCTACACGCCTTGCACTTACCGTTGTTCTTCGCGCCCAGCTTCACCAGCAGGGCGAGCGCTTCGGGAAACGGCTCGATGCGCGATACCGGGCTGTTGGCCATGTCGGCGGTCGTCTCCCCGGCGCGGTTGACCGCCTTGACGTCGGCGCCCTTCGAGACGAGATATTCGATCGTCGGCACGTCGCCGCGCGCGGCGGCGTGATGCAAGGCGGTGTTGCCTTCGTGATCGCGGCCGTTGACGTCGGCGTGCAGCGTCTCGACCAGGTACTTCACCGCCGGCAGGAATCCTCCCGGCGCGGTGCGGTGCGAGTTGCCGGCGAACCCCTCGCCGTAACCGGCGCCGGCGGCCGCCTGCAGCGGCGGAATGCCGGGCCCGGCGATCGGCACGGGCGGCAGGCCTGATACGTCTTCGATTGTTTCGCGGCCGGCGGCATCGCCGGTGCGCGGACGTCCGGCCGGCTTGATCGTCGGAATGTTGGGATCGGCGCCGTAGGCGACGAGCAGCTGCATCGCCTCGACGTCCGCGGCGTAGGCGGCGCGCCAGAACGGCGTCGCGCCGATCTCGTCGACGCCAAGCAGCGGGAAGTTGTACTCCTGGTACCACACCTTCTTCAGCAGACGCGCGTTCGGATCGACGCCCTTGTCGAGCAGCCGCTTCATCAGATCGAGATAGGTGAGCTTCTGCTGGAGATAGGTGCGCGGCTGCGGATACAGCGCGCGCGGCGCCCACTGCACGTTGAGCGCGGCGTAGAGCGGCGTGACGCCGTTCTCGCTCGCCAGAGACGGATTGGCGCCGCGGTCGAGGAGATAAGCGGCGAGATCCAGGTGACCGTTGATCGTGGCCATGAGCAGCGGACTGGTCGCGTCGCCGCCGCTGACGACGTCGATGGGCGCACCGGCGTCGAGGAGCGCCTTGACGCTTTCGAGATCCCCCTGCCGCGCCGCGAACAAGAGCGGCGTCAACCCGCCCTGACCATTGATCAATTCAGCGTAGGTATATGGCCTCGACACGCCGGCGATGCCGCCGGCGGCGCCGCGGCCGCCGCGTCTGCCGCCACCCTGATCGGGAGCTGGAGCCGGCTGCGCGCCGCCCGTTGACGGCGTCGTTGCAGGTGCGGAGGTGCCAGGCTGACCGCTCGAAGCCGCCGGCGCGGCCGCTGTTGCGGGGGCTGCGGTCTGCCGGCCGCCCTGAGCCGGCGCGCCAGCGTTCGCTCCTCTCCCACCTCCGCCGGCGCGGCCAGCGGCCACGGCCGCGTGGTAAGCCTCCTCTTCCGGACTGGGCGGCGCCGTTTTCAGGCTGACGACCTTGGTCGCGGCCGTGACGCTCGCCCGCGCTTCGATCAATGCCCG
>JBKPSE010000023.1:0-1525 GCA_046765855.1 Acidobacteriota bacterium
GCCTGCGACAGCTCCATGCATCGCTGCAGCAGTGCAAACAGCGCCGGCTCCACCTTGACCGGGCGAGATCCGGCGTGCGCGTTGATCCACGAAATGTCGCTGATCGACTGAAACGCGCTGAGGCGCGTTTCCAGCCGCGCAATCTCGGCGAGCGCTTCTTCGGCGACGGCGCGCTCGCGCGGATGGTCGCCTCCCAGCACCAGCTCGAAACGCGTCGCCATCGCATCGATTGCGTAGGGCGTCGGCTCGGCCAGGCGCGGGACGGCGACCGCCGTGCTCACAGGACGATCTCTCGCTTCCGCTCGTCGAAGCGCACGTGCTTCTGGCGGCGCAACGCGATTTCGGCCATCGACACGATCGTCTGCACACGGATCGCCAGGTCCTCGTTGCAGTTCGCCGGCTTGCTGGCGCGAATCGCGTCGAGAAAGTTGCGCATGTGTTTGACGTGCGTCTCGCCGGCATCGATCGGCGTTTCGTCGCGTCCTTCGATCTCGTCGACGTAGGGACGCTCGGGCACGACTTGCAGGCGGCTGCCGCCCATCGTCAGGTTGGCCTTCGATCCGCGGATGACGTCCTCGAAGCCGCGCTCGTTCACCGTGGATCCCGCGAGCACGATGCTGACGCCGGACGGGAACTCGACCATCATCAACGTGGTGTCGGGAACGTCGCGCGGCGCGCCGTTCGGCTTGCCGTCGGCGCCGGGCCGGGAGTCGGCGTGACAGAGATCCGCACCGATGCAGCTCACCGTCTTCGGGAATTCGTTCACGTTCATCGCCAGCATCAGCGGATGCAGCCGGTGAGGCCATAGATCGCCGATGATGCCGGTGCCGTAATCCCAGTACTTGCGCCAGCGGAAGAAGCGTTCCGGGCTGAAC
This sequence comes from Acidobacteriota bacterium, assembly GCA_046765855.1. Lineage (GTDB taxonomy): Bacteria > Acidobacteriota > Vicinamibacteria > Vicinamibacterales > 2-12-FULL-66-21 > JAICSD01. The sequence continues at coordinate 876 of JBKPSE010000023.1, forward strand.
TCGCGCTTCGGCGCGGTGCCGAGCCACGCCTTCCAGTCGATCGATTGCGGCGTGAGCTCAGGCTCGATCGTGTAGTTCCACTCGCCGTTCGGATTGTTGCGGCAGTAGCTGCCCTGCGCCCAGAGCAGCGGCCCGATGGCGCCGGCTTTGACCAGCTCGCGCGCGTGGAGATACTTGGTGTCGCTGCATCCCTGCGACCCCACCTGCACGGTGAGTCCTGTTTCCTTCGCCGCGTCATAGATCCTGAACGCCTCGTCGAGCCGGCGCGTCATCGGCTTCTCGACGTAGAGATTCTTGCCGGCAAGCAGCGCGTCGACGCCAATGCGGCCGTGCCAGTGATCCGGCGTGGCGACGACCACCGCGTCGATATCGTCGCTGTCGAGCAGGCGGCGGTAGTCGGTGTAGACGCGCGCGTCCGGCAGCTGCGCGGTCTTCTGTGCTCTCAGTCTGGCGGTTTCCCACAGGTCGCAGACGGCCGCCACCTCCACGTTGTCTTCCTTCATCTCCGGCCCGACGAGATTGCGGAGGTGTCCGCCGCCCATCCCTTTCACGCCGATCAAGCCGACGCGAATGCGATCGCCAGCGCCGATCACTCGGCGCTTGACGCTGATACGCGTCGCCGCGGCCGCCGCACGCTCGCTGCCAATCAG
>JBKPSE010000024.1:0-2264 GCA_046765855.1 Acidobacteriota bacterium
GACCTGAAGGGGGCCGTGGTCCTGGGGGCCGCGCCGGTCGCCGCACTCTGGCAGCAGGCAGTAAAACAGCGCGGCGCCGCCGGAGTGATCTCCACCGCCATCGCGCCGTATATCCGTCCCGAGGATCCCGCGCAGTTTACCTACGACGATCAGCATGACGTGTTTCAGTGGGGCAGCGTCCCCTACGACGAGACGGCGCGCGCGTTCGGCTTCAAGGCCAGCCTTCGCGCCGCGACGACCCTGCGCGACCGGCTGAAAGCCGGACCAGTAAAGGTAAGGGTCACCGTGCAGTCGACGTTCTACGACGGCCCGAACCGCATGGTCGTCGCCGAGATTCCCGGTGTCGCCAAACCCGACGAGCGCATCGTCGCCGTCGCCCACATCCAGGAGCCGGGTGCGAACGACGACGGCAGCGGGTGCGGGACGTTGTACGCACTCGCGATCGCCCTGCAGAACGCGATCGCGGCGAAGGCGCTGCCGCCGCCGGGCCGCACCCTGACCTTCATCTGGGGTGATGAGAATCGCGGCAGCCGCGCGTGGCTGACGGCGCATCCGGATCAGGCGAGAGGCGTGCAGTACATGTTCTCGCTGGACATGACGGGGGAAGACACGACGAAGACCGGCGGCACGTTCTTGATCGAGAAGCAGGCGGATCCGTCCGCGGTGTGGGCGCGTCCTTCTGATCCGCATACGGCCTGGGGTGCTGGAGAAGTGAAAGAGAGCGAGTTGAAGGGCAGCCTGCTCAACGATCTCCATCTCGCGATTTGCCGGCGCCGCGCACAGGACACGGGCTGGGTCGTCAAGACGAATCCCTACGAAGGCGGCAGCGATCACACCGAATTCAAAAATGCCGGCATCCCGTCGCTGCTCAACTGGCACTTCACCGATCGCTTCTACCATACGAATCTGGATCGTCCCGACAAGACCAGCGCGGCGGAGATGGTGAACGTCGGGGTGGCGGTTGCGACGAGCGCGTGGTTCCTCGCGTCCGCGGATCAGCAGGACGCCAGCGCCGTCACGGCGCTACTCGAGCGCGCGCGCGATGCGCGGCTGGCGCTGGAGCACAGGCAGGGCGCGTCCGCGGAAATCCTCGGCGCCTGGCAGAAGTGGTATGCCGAAGCGCTCGACAGTGTAAAGACCCTGCCGGTCCGGTAGAATGGCGCCGCCTATGCGAACACGTGCATTCGCGTGCGCGGCGATTGTCGCGCTCTCGTTGTCTGTGAGCGCGCAGTCCGCAAGCGTCGCGAGATCCGACTGCTTTCCAATCGAGCAAGTCCCGTCGCCGTTGCGCGCGAAGGCGGAGGCGCTGCTGCTGGAAGCGCTGGATTCGACCGCGCTCTACACGATTGTCGGCGGCTTGAAGCCGATGACGTCCAACTTTCTCCCGTCGCTTGGCCGCGTTGGCGCGATCAACTATGCGTTGAGCGACCTCCGCGCCGACAGTCCGGCTTCGCAACAGATTGACGAATTGCGTCAGACGATCCGGGCACTCCGTTGCGGCGACGACATTCAGTCCGCGGTCGTGACCGACGTCGACATGTTTTCGGGTGAAGGGCGTGGCTCCGCCGAGCCATGGGTCTTTCACATGCCGGCGGTGCGCCGCGTCATTGCCGGCATGCCAGGCTATTTCGGGCCGCTCGGCATCACCGCGCATGTCTCGCCCGAGACGATGTTGTTCACCATGCACCGCGCGCTCGGCAGCCCGCCCGGGCCAGGCGCCGACGTGCGACGCACGTGGCGGAAGGAGCACGCGAAAGAGTTCACCGCTCTCACTCGCGCCAACGGTGCGTTGTACGGCTACCCGGCACCGGCGGTCGAAGCGTACATCGCATCGTCTGAACGCGCGATCCGCGGAGAGGCGGAGCCGCCCACGCCGGGCGCAGAGGCCGTGATGCGTATTGCCACTTTTCGTGGTGAGCAGGTGTGGTATCGCAAGGCCGCAGCGGAGGACGGACCGGAAGACGCCGCGTTACGCGAGAAGGCCGCGCGCATCCTTGCTGCGTACAGGACTCGGCGCGAGAAGTTCATCGGCGCGGGCAAACCGGGGGTCGTCGAGCTGCTGCGCGACTGGTTTTGTGGCGTCTCGGGTCCCTGCGCGGCGGCGAACGTCGACATCCGATGAACCGCGCCTAATCCGCTGGAATTCTCGCTGAAGTCCGCTCCAATGCGGGGACCTTCCCAAGGTCCCTGCGGTGGACGATGACGAAGCCAGGTTGGAAGTTGCGTTGGTTGAGGAGTTTCGGCGCGCTCGCTGTTGGCTGGGC
>JBKPSE010000025.1:0-14350 GCA_046765855.1 Acidobacteriota bacterium
CGCCGCTGCCATTCCGGGCGCCTGAGCGGCTGGTCATGCTCTGGGACGTGCCGCGCGACGCACCCGACCAGCACAGCGTTGTGTCGCCGGGCAACATTCAGGGCTGGCGCGAGCAGGCACGCAGCTTCGACGGCATCGCCGTCTTCAACATTTCGACGCTTGCCTTCGACGCGGCGGACGGCCGCGAGCGCATCTCCGGCGCCGGCGTGACGAGCAATTACTTCGACGTCCTCGGTGTCGCACCCCGAATCGGCCGCGGCTTTCGTAACGGCGAGGACGCGATCGGCGCTCCACGCGCGCTCGTCATCAGCGATGGTTTCTGGCGGCGGCAGTTCGGCGGCGATGCAAACGTCGTCGGACGGACGCTGCATACGGGGGCCGCAACGTTCACCATTGTCGGCGTGATGCCGGTGGGCTTTCGCGGACCGGAAGAGCGGTACTTCGGGAAGAGTGAGTACTGGACTCCGCTGCGGGTCAACTGGGCAACCGCGGGCCGGGGCGGCCATTACCTCCGGACTGTCGCGCGGCTGCGCGACAAGGTGGCGCTGGAAGAAGCGCGCGCCGAGATCGGCGCGCTCGCAGACCGCGCATCCGCAACATTTCCGGCCACCAACGCTAAATGGACGGCGAGCGTCGTCCCACTCCAGGAAGAGCTCGTGCGCGGCGTTCGTCCCGCGGTGTTGCTGTTGCTCGCCGCGGTCGGACTGCTGCATCTCACTGTTTGCGCAAATCTTGCAAGCCTGCTGTTGTCACGCGGTGTTTCGCGCCGGCGCGAATTCGCCATTCGCGCGGCGATCGGCGCCACGCGCGCGCGCATCGTGCGCGGCGTCCTCGCCGAGAGTGTGCTGCTGTCGTCCGTCGGCGCGATCGCGGGCGTCGGCCTCGCCGCGTGGCTCGTGAGCGGCGCCGCCGCATTGTTGCAGGACGTGCCACGCTCGGCCGACTTCGCGATGAGCGGCGCGACGGTCGCGTTCGCCGCCGGCCTGGCGCTGCTGACCGCGATGCTGTTCGGCGCGTCGCCGGCGCGCCGCGCCGCCTCTCAGAACCCCTGGAGCGGCCTTCAGACCGGAGGACGGGGCGGAAGCGGCGGCGCTTCCGGGATGCGGCGTGTGCTCGTCGCGGGTGAAGTCGCGATCTCGGTCGTGCTCCTCGTCGGCGCCGGTCTTCTCGTCCGGACGGTGATTCGTCTCGCGTCGGAGCCTCGCGGCTTTTCCGCACGCCACGTTCTCACCGCGCGGCTGCAGTTGCATCCCGATCGCGATCCGGATGCGGCCGTCCGCGTGACGAATGCGTTGATCGATGCCATCACCGCACTTCCCGGGACCGCAGCGGCCGGCACGTCCACCAGCCTGCCGCTCTACGGCATGAACGACGTCGGTCTGGGCGTTCAGATCCGTACCGTCGCAGGTGAACGTCAGGTCGCGTGGCACTACCGCGCGGTGACCCCCGGTTACTTTCACGCGCTCCAGTTGGACCCGATCGCTGGACGGCTGCTGCAGCCCTCGGACAGCGCCGGTGCACCCGGTGCCGTCGTGGTCAACGACACCGCCGCGCGCATGTTCGGTGCGGACGGGGCAATAGGCAAACCCGTGCGCTTCGAGTTCGGCGATCGCGTCTTCGCCGGCACCATCGTCGGCATCGTCCGCGGCGTGCGTCACGACAGCCTCGCCGCGGCGCCCGATCCCGAGTTCTACGTCGCTTTCGCCCAGCATCCGGTGATGGACACACTGTTTCTCGGCATCCGCACCAACGGAAATGTGCCCGGTGCGCAGCAGGTGAAGGCAATCGTCCACGCCGTCGACGCACGCATCGCGATCGACGATGTTCAGGAGATGCAGGCGCTCGTGGACCGCGCGATGGGGCCGCAAAGGCTGAACGCGCTGTTGCTGAGCGGATTGTCCGCGCTGGCGCTCGTCCTTGCGGTGGTTGGTCTGTATGCGGTGATCGCTCAGAGCGTGGCGCAACGGCTGCGCGAAATCGGCATCCGGCTCGCCCTCGGCGCCGATCGGTCGAACGTGTCGTGGCTGGTGATGAGAGATGGCCTGACGTTGACCGCAGCGGGCATTGCTGCCGGTGCGGCCGCGGCGTGGGCGGGCGGGAGAATCATCGGACGGCTGCTCTACTCCGTGCCGCCGCACGATCCTGCGACATTCGCGGCAGTCGCAGCGATTCTGCTCGTCGTCGCGACGGCAGCCAGCTTCGTACCCGCGCGGCGCGCAAGCCGCGTGGATCCGATCGTCTCGCTGCGCTGTGAATAAGAAGGGACGCTAACGGCCCGACAACTCGCGTGCGAGCGTCTCCGCCTTGACCGCTACCGCCTGCGCGAACACGAGGTTGCCTTCCTTCAAACCCTGCTCTGCCTGCTGAATGAACCGCTTTGCATCGTCGTACGCCTTCTTCCTGACATTGCTCAGGACGCGGTAGTCGATGCCGTTCAGGAGCTCGCTCGCCTTGTCGATGGTCGTCCGTACGGTCTTCGCCGCGTTGCTCGTATCTGCGGTCTGCGGCGTCCGTAATTGGGCCGGCGGCTGCGCCGGAGGTGCCGTCACTGGCGCCGGTTCGGGCGTGGCGGCCGGTTCAACCGGTTTGGGCTCGTTTGGCTTGGGCTCCGGTGGACGCACGGGTTCGCGCGATCGATTCGATTTCGGCGCTCCCGTACTCGGACTCGCCGGCGTCGTGGGCAGCTCGCCGACCGGCTCCGGAAGCGGCTCGGGCCCAGGTTCGATGATGCGCGCCGGCGCCGGGGGGACGTTCAGCGGCGGCGCGTCTTTGGATTTTCCCTTCGCCGTGGCGGAGGCGCAGGCAGACGTCACCGCGAGGACGAGCGCCGCGATGATGAGCTGCAGCGGTTTCATGTCGCCTGGGGAAATACCAGTCTAAACCTTGTGCCCCGTCCGGGGGTAGATTGCACTTCGACCTCGCCGTCGTGCAGCTGGACGATGCGGTAGACCATCGACAGACCGATGCCGCTGCCCTTTTCCTTGGTGGTGAAATAGAGGTCGAAAATCTTTTTCAGGTTCTCCGGCGGGATCCCGACGCCGGTATCCTCGACGTCCACTTCGACGCGGCCGCGGCTGCCGCGATGACAGGCGATGCGCAGCGTACCGCCGTCGGTCATGGCCTGGACCGCGTTCAACGCAAGATTGAGCAGCGCCTGCCGCAGCATCGCCGGATCCGCGTTGATCTCGGGCAGATCGCGAGGGCATTCGTGCTTCACGGAGACGCGCCGCAACTCTGCTTCCGGGGTGACGGTGGTCACCACGTCGCTGACAATCGCCGGCAGATGGACGGGTTGCAGCTTCAACTCGTCGGGCCGGGCGAAACGCAGGAACCCGTTCAGCACCTGATCGAGCCGCTGAATCTCGTTGGAGATGATTTCAACGTGTTTCGTCACGTCGGATATCACCGGCGTGCCGGTTTTACCGGGAAGATCGTCCGCTTGAATGCGGAAGCCTGCAGCGCCTGCCGACACCAGCTCGCGCTGCTTCGCCAGCTTGTTCTTCAGCAGCTCGAGGTGAATGGTCATGGCGTTCAAGGGATTCTTCACTTCGTGCGCGACACCGGCCATCAAGCGTCCGAGCGCGGCGAGCTTGCGCGAGTAATTCAGCGTCGAATGGACCTGGGTCATGAACCCGAGGTTGCGGGCGACGAGCATCGCGCCGACGAAATTGCCGTGGCCGTCGTCGATCGGATGCGTCATCAGCAGCAGCTCGGTGTCGGGATCCTCGGACTGCAGGCGGAAGCCGCGCGGGAACGTCAGCGGCCCCTCCGGCTGCTTCGACGCGAGCGATCGTTCGAGCAGGCCGCGAATCGGATCCTCGGGGGGCGCCATGTCCTCGAGGCGGCGCGACGGCGCCGACGCAAAGTCGGGCAGCACCGTGCTCATCGCCGGATTGCAGAAGATCAACTTGCCGTCCGGGCTGAAGAGCGCCACGGCGTCCGCGAGATTGGCGACGACCGACTCGAAGTCGCTGGGGGACGAGAGCGCCTTGGCACGCGATTCGGAGAGCTGAGCGCTCACCGCGTCGAACGAGCTTCCCAGGTCCTTGAACTCTTCCCCTTCCGGCAGCTCGAGGCGGACGTCGAGCTCGCCGCGCCCGAGGCGCGTCAGACCGCTCTGGATGACGTGAATCGGCCGCAGCATCCACTGCGCGAGCAGCATCGCGACGATGGTTGACAGCAGCAGCGCGAACACGACGCTCTGCGCCGCAAGCCGGAACGCCTTTTTCAGCTCGTTCTTCACCAGCAGCGTCGAGATGCCAATCTTGATCGAGCCGAATTCCTGCTCGCCGAACAGCAGCGGCTGGCGGATCTCGAACGTGCGATCGGAATACACCGCCTTGAGCACGCCGACGGCATTGCCTTCGAGCACTTTGGTCAGGTCCTCCTGGTCGGGAACCTTCTGGCCCTCCTCGCTCTTGAAGCTGTGCGCCACCGCGACCTGGTCGCGATTGACGATGGAGGCGTAGGTGACGTTCTGCGAATAGGCGACCGAGGATTCGAGCAGCGCGCGGATGCCGCCGTCCTGCTGCAGCGCGGCATACGGATCCTGCGCCGCCGACACGACGTCGCGCGCGCGCTGGAAAATCGCCTGGCGCAGCAGATCGGCGCGCGAGACCGTTTCTTCGAGGCTGAGCCGGGTCAGCGTCGCGAGATGATATGCCGACAGCGCCGCAACAATGACGACAACCAGCGAGGTCACGCCCGCGACCTGGCGTGACTTGATACTCAATGCCCTGATTCCTCTTTCATGCGATTGAGCTTGTTGTGGAGCGTCTTCAGCGAGATCCCCAGGATCTCCGCCGCGCGCGTCTTGTTGTTGCGCGTGTGATCGAGGGTCAGCAGAATGAGCCGCCGTTCTGCCTCGTCGACCGTCGTCCCCGGCGTCAGCGTCATCGTCGGCAGCGTTTCCTCGCCGCGCGTGACCAGCAGCGGCGGCAGGTGCCGCGTCTCGATGAAATCCCCCTCGGCCAGAATCGTGGCGCGCTCGACGATGTTGCGCAGCTCGCGGATGTTGCCCGGCCAGGGGTACTGCTCGAGGATCTGCATCGCTTCAGCGTCGACGGCCTTCACCGCCTTCTCGTTGACGCTGTTGAATTCGTTGAGGAAGCGCTGAATCAGCAGCGGCACGTCTTCGCGCCGGTCGCGCAGCGGCGGCAGCTCGATGGCGAAGACGTTGAGGCGGTAGTACAGGTCTTCGCGCAGCTTACCGTTCCTGACCGCGTCGGTCGGGTTCATGTTCGTCGCGGCGATGACGCGTACGTCGACCGATTGTTCCTGCCGGCCGCCGAGGCGGCGGAAGCTGCGCTCCTGCAGCACGCGCAGCAGTTTGACCTGCGTCGCCGGCTGCATCTCGGCGATCTCGTCGAGAAACAGCGTGCCGCGATGCGCAAGCTCGAAGACGCCGGTGCGCCGATCGTGCGCGCCGGTGAACGCCCCCTTCTCGTGCCCGAAGATCTCGCTCTCGAGCAGCGTCTCGGGAATCGCGGCGCAGTTGATGGCGACGAAGGGAAAGGTCGAGCGCGGACTCAGCTCGTGAATCGTCTGTGCGACGAGCTCCTTGCCCGTTCCCGATTCACCCCAGATCAAGACGGAGGCGTTGGTCGGCGCCGCCTGCTCGATGATCCGGTAGACGCTGCGGATCCCGGGACTGTTGCCGATGATCCGGCCGAAGCTTCCCTGCTCGCGCAACTGCCGCCGCAGCTGCTTCACTTCACGGAGCGTTTCCTGCCGCTCCACCGCCTTCTGCAGCAGGATGCGCAGCCGCGCCGGATCGACCGGCTTGCTGAGATAGTCGTAGGCGCCTTCTTTGATCGCCTCGACCGCGGATTCGACGGTGCCCTGTGCGGTGAGCAGGATGAGTGTGATGTCGGACAGCTGATCCTTGAGCGAGCGCAGCAGTTCGATGCCGCCGATTCGCGGCATGACCAGATCCGACACGATGATCGCGGGGCGAAACGACGTCACCTTCTGCAGGGCGTCTTCGCCGTTGATTGCCTCTTCGGTCTGGAAGCCCCAGGCGCTCACCAGTTCCGCAAGGCCGACGCGCGTCGCCGGATCATCCTCGACGATGAGGACGCGTTCGCCAACGACGGGTACCGCCTGCGGGGTATCGGTTTCAGACAACGTAGCCACGATTTTGAGTGTAACAGGAAGAATTTACATCTGACCGAGGTCGAAGGGGACAAACAGCTGTCCGAAAAACACGTCGCTGGCAGAGCTTAGAGTGCGGTGTCCGCCGTGGCAACTCATTTGCAGCCCATGAGCTTCAAGAGGAACGATCATGAAGCGAATGATTACGATTTCGGCAGCAATCGCCCTGGCCATCGCCTGCACGAAAGGTCCGGACGTCCACGGCAACGCGCTCGCGTCGAACGCGCCGGCGACGGGCCAGGCGGATGGAAAATCCGCGCAGCCTGGTGCAACGTCCGTCTCGACGAGCGGCGCCGCGGCCACGTCCTCGGGCTCCAGCAATCCGCTGAAGAAAGCCTTGGGCGGCGGGCTGGAGTACCGCGAAGTGACGCTGCCCGCGGGCACGGTTCTGCCCGTCGATCTGGAAACCGCCGTTGGCTCTGACATCAGCCGTGTCGAGCAGCGCGTGCAAGGACGGCTCCGCAGGGCTGTCGTCGCGCAAGGCGTTGAAGTGCTTCCGGCCGGCACGGCAATCAGCGGACACGTGACCTCCGCCGTTCGTCCGGGAAAGGTGAAAGGCCGCGCGCAAGTCGCGTTCCGTTTCACCGAGCTGGATACGCCGGGTGAAGGCACCTCGCGCATCAGCACGGCGACGATCTCGCGTGTGGGCCGCGCGACCAAGGAAAAGGATGCGCTGAAGATCGCGGCGCCCGCAGCGGCAGGCGCGGTGATCGGACGCATTGCCGGCGGCAAAGGCGCAGCGCGCAAGGGCGCGGTGATCGGCGGCGCCGCGGGCACCGGCTACGTGCTCTCCACTCGCGGCGAAGAGGTTCGCCTCGGCAAGGGCGCGGACCTCGCGGTCAAGCTGACGGCTCCGCTCACGGTGAGGGTAGCGGGCAAGTAGTTGGTGGTTGGCAGTTGGCAGTGGGCAGTGGGCAGTTGGCAGAAGTTGGCAGTGCGCAGTTCGCAGTTGGCAGTTGGCAGAAGTTGGCAGTGCGCAGTCGCCAGTCGGCAGGTGGTGAACAGGTCGGCAGTCTGCAGTAGGAAGTAAGATCTTCGGGTGATCGACCCCGCGCCCGAGACGCACGAGCCGCCGGTGGCACTGCCGCCGGCGGTGCTTCCGATCGAGCGCGCGGCCGCGGCACTGGAAGTCGTCCTCTGCTCCGGCTTTCCGACACAACTCGTCATTCTCACGGTGCTGGCCGGCTTCGGCCTGCATGCGCAAGGCGCGGACGGGCAGTTCAGTGCCCGGTTCATTTTCACGCTGACGCTGCTCGACACCGTGCTGCTGGTCGGATTGATTGCGTTCTTCCTCCGCGCCCATCACGAACCGGTGCGGCTGTCGCTGTTCGGCGTCCGGCGCCTGGCGCCGGAGCTGCTCTACGGCGTGCTGCTGATTCCGGCATCATTCGTTCTCGTCGTGTTCGTGCTGGCAGCCGTGCAGCTGGTCGCGCCGACGCTGCACAACGTGCCGCACAATCCGCTGGCGGACCTGGCGAAGACGCGCGGACAGGCAATCGTGTTCGCGTTCGTCGTGATGATCGCTGGCGGCGTTCGTGAAGAGATTCAGCGCGGCTTCATCCTGCGGCGTTTCGAGAAGTACCTCGGCGGGGGCACAGCCGGGCTGTTGATCTTCAGCGCGCTGTTTGGTCTCGGCCACCTCGAACAGGGACGGGACGTCGCGCTCGCCACCGCCGTCCTCGGCGCCTACTGGGGCGCGATCTTCCTGCGCCGCCGCTCCATCGCAGCGCCGATGGTGGGGCACGCCGGCTTCAATCTGCTGCAGGTCGTGAAATTCGTCGTGCTGGGTAGCTAGAATGCGGCAAGGCTTGACCACTTCCGCGCCGCATCACGTCCCGAGCCGCGCGCGCGCCACGCCGCGCACCGAGAACCGGGCGCCGTCTGCGCGCCAGTGGCTCTGCCTGTTCGTGCTCTTTGCGGCGTCGCTGCCGGCAGTCACGACGCGGATTTATTCGTCTGACGAAATTCAGTACTTCGCCTACCTGCGCTCGCTCTGGTTCGATCACGATCTGTCGTTCGAGAACGAGTACCGCTACTTCTACGAGCGCGGCATCGCTGTGGGCGAGGGGTTCCACGAGACGTTCCTCGAGCGAACGACGGCGACGGGCAGACGCATCAACTTCGGCACGATCGGCTGCGCGATCCTGTGGGCGCCGTTCTATGCTGCCGGCGATCTCGCGGCGCGCGCGAGCGGAGCGCCGGTCGACGGCTACTCGCGGCCCTACGTTGCCGCCGTTGCCTACGGCTCGGCAGCGTACGGTTTCCTCGCCCTCGTCTTCTCGATCCTGTCCGCGGCGCGGCTGGGGTTGCGAGCGACGCTGGCGGCGATGCTCGTCTGGCTTGGAACTCCCCTCCTTTTTTATATGTATGTGGCGCCGCCGTTCTCTCACGCCTGCTCGGCGTTCGGCGTGGCGCTGTTCATTTACACCTGGCTGCGCGTACGCGAAAAGTGGTCGGCGCGGGGACTAATGGCGCTGGGAGCCGCCGCCGCACTGATGACGATGATCAGGGAGCAGGATGCGTTCTTCACGCTGGCGGTCGCGGCCGATTTTCTGCTCTCACAGGTCAGCGCCGGGATTTCCCTTTCCGACATTCGGACGAGGGGGACGGCTGTGTTGACGGGCGGGTTGACGTTTGCAGCCGTCTTCGCTCCGCAGGCGATCAGCTATCTGACGCTCAATGGGCATATCGGCCCGCATGCGTCGGTCGGGCGCAAGATGAACTGGGCGGCCCCGCACGCGCTGCAGGTGCTCTTCTCTCCGGCGCACGGACTGTTTGTCTGGACCCCGCTCGCCGCTCTCGCGCTGCTCGGATTGCTGGTGCCCGCAGCCAGGCGTAAGGTCACGCTGCTGCTCCTGTTGATGGCCGCACTGCAGGTCTACGTCGGCGGCAGCGTCGAATCGTGGACCCTTGCCGGCGCGTTCGGACAGCGGCGGCTGGTTGCGTTGACGGCAATCCTGGTCATCGGGCTTGCTGCGCTGCTTCAGCGCGCGAGCAGGTCGCGTGGATTACAGGCGGCGGCGATTGCGGCCTCGCTCGTCGCCGTGTACTGGAATCTCGCGCTCAGCGCCGAGTTCGCGATCGGGCTGATGGATCGCCAGAAGCTGGAGCCGCGCAGGAACGCCTACGATGCGTTCGTGACGCTGCCGGCGCAGGCGCCATCGCTGGCCTATCGCTACCTGTTCGAGCGCTCGTCGTTCTATCGAGGGACCTCGCGCTAGTGCGGATCCTCTATCCCGCCGACATCCGGTTTCCTCTCGAACGGGCCAACGGCATTCAGTCGATGGAAACCTGCCATGCGCTGGCATCGCGCGGACATGCGGTCACGCTGATCGTCCGGCCCGATACGCACACGCCGCCGCGCGATCCCTTCGCGTTCTACGCACTGCCGCGCGTACCTACGTTGCACATCGAGCCTGCGCCGGTCACCGGCCCCGCGGCGGCGCGCCGCGCCGGCTACCTGACCTTCACCATCGGCCGCGCCCTGGGACGTTCGCGGCAGGATCTGATCTTCACAAGGGATCTCGCGCTCGCCTCGCTGTTGCTGCGGATCCCGGCCGCTCTGCGCGCGCCGGTGGTCTACGAAGCGCACACGCTCGCGGCGGAGACCGCAGCGGCGCTGCCGGACCTCCTCAGCGGAGCGCAGCCAGCCAGCCCGGCGAAGCTTCGGCGTCTGGCCGCTCGCGACCAGCACGTGTGGCGCGATGCCGATGGCTACGTCACTATCACCGAGGGATTGCTCCATGAACTGGAGAACCGGTTCGGCGTGCGCTCGAATACGGCGATCGTTCCAGACGGAGTACGGCTGCGTGAATCGCCTACCGCGCTCGTCGAACCTCGAGCCGAGGCGATGGAACATCCATTCACGATCGGCTACGCCGGCCATCTGTATCCATGGAAGGGAGTCGACCTGCTCGTCGAAGCGGTCAACGCGCTGCAGGACACGCGCGGGCTGATCATCGGCGGCCACGACAAGGAACCGGATCTGGCGCGCGTCAAGGGACTGGCGGAACAGCTTTCGTGCTCATCCCGAATTACGTTTACCGGGCTCATCCCTCCCGCCGACGTCGCCGCACGACTGCGCGACGCTGACGTGCTCCTGCTGCCCAATCCCAAGTCGGCAATCTCCAGCGCCTTCACGTCGCCGCTCAAGCTGTTCGAGTACATGGCCTCGGGGCGGCCAATTATCGCCAGCGATCTGCCTGCCATCCGCGAGGTGCTGCGCGACAACGAGAACGCACTGCTCGTCGAACCCGGCAACCCTCCCGCGCTGGTGGCGGCGATCGTCAAGATAAAGGAAGATGCCGGGCTCGGCCGGCGCCTTGCCGCGCAGGCACTCGAAGACGTCCGGGAATACACCTGGCCCCGCCGCGCCGAGCGTCTCGAGAAGCTCTTCGTCCAGATCGCGGGAGCAACTGCGTGATCTCGCCGCGGTTGCTCGCCCTGGTCCGCTGTCCCGCCTGTCACGGGACGCTCGCAGGAGAGGCTTCGGCGCTCATCTGCTCCTCGTGCGGCAGGCGTTATGGCGGTCCGTCGCCCGATTTTCTCGATTTGCGCCCGCACGAGTCCTTCGATGAGCGGACCAAGTATCTCGACGAAGCGCTGCATGCCGACGCGCGCCACGACCGCGTCTCGCCGCCGCTGCTCGGATCGAAGATCCGCAACGACATGCTGCGCGCCTTTCTTGCCCCTGCTGCCGGCGATCGGATCCTCGATCTCGGCTGCGGCAGCGGACGGACGCTGCTCTGGAATCGCGACTGGCAGGCGCACGCGGTCGGGATCGACATCGCGCCGTTCTTTGCCCAGGAATCGCGCCGCGAGGTCGATCTGCTGCTCGGCGATCTCCGCCGCCTGCCGTTCGCCGATGGCACCTTCACCAAGGCGTTCTCGCTCGACGTGCTCGAACACCTCTCGCCGGAGGCGCTGCGCTGCATGCTCGCCGAAGCGGCGCGGGTGATCGCGCCGGGCGGCGAGCTGTTCGTCTACACACACGTGCGCAGGAACGCGCCGATCGCGGCGGGCCTCCGCTGGATCAACAGACTGGCGCGGCGGCTCGAGCGCGCGGGGCTGATCGATCTGCGTCAGGAGCACCTGCGCAAATCCGATCATCTCAACCCGCTCGCGGACATCCCCGAGCTGCGGCGCGTCGCAGACGAGGCGGGTTTCCGCATCAAGCGGATCCGCTACTACACGCCGATCGTCGGCGGCATGGTTGAAAATATTCTCGTACGGCTCGCCGAGAAGAGGCTCGCCGACCGGGCCAGGAGTGTCAGGGCGGAAGCCGTCAGCCTTACCGGCGCCGGCGCCGCGAATGCGGCTGGAGCTGCGGTGCTGTCCGACGAAGAGGCGTTGAGAATGGCGCGCGCCGAAGGAAAGCGCCGCGTGGCGGAAAGCGGCAGCACGCGCGCGGCGCTCCGCCTGCTGACCGCGGCGATGAAGCTCGACCTGCTGTTGTTCGGGCGCATCGAATCAGGGCCCTTCTTCGCGTTACTCGAGCGCAAGTGAAGATCCTCTACTCCGCCATCGATCAGACCGTTCCCGGCACGAAAGGGGGATCGACCCACGTGATGGCCGTCGCCGAAGGGCTGGCCGCACTGGGGCACGAAGTTACCGCCCTGGTCACGCCCGGTCGAGGGACGCCGCCGCCCGGCGTTCGCTGGATTGCCATGCCGCCGCCGCTCGGCTCGCCTCACCTGCGCCTGGTTCGCTCGAGCGCGATCCGCCGTCTCGCCCGGAGCGTGAGACCGGATGCGATCATCGAGCGCTACCATAATTTCGGCGGTGAAGCGATCCGGCTGGCGCGCGAACTGAGTGCGATCGCCATGCTCGAAGTGAACGCGCCGGTCATCGATTATCGGGGATCACCGAAGGCTCTGCTCGACCGCGCGCTCGTCGTGCAGCCGATGCGGCGCTGGCGTGAGCGCGTCTGCCAGCTCGCTGATCTCATCGTCACACCCGATCCGGCAATACTCCCCTCGACGATCCCGCGCGAACGCATTCGTGTCCTCGAATGGGGCGCCGACACCGATCGGTTCAAGCCCGGGGTTACGCAGCAGGCGCCGTTCGTCCGCCCCGCGGTGTCCACACTCGCAGTCTTTGCCGGCGCCTTCCGTTCGTGGCACGGTGCGATTCATCTCGTCAACGCGATCAAGATCCTTCGGCAGCGCGGACGCCAGGACATCGGCGCCGTGTTCGTTGGCGACGGGCCGGAGCTTGCCCGGGTGCGCGCAGCGGCCGCCGGGATCGATACGATCTCGATCACCGGCGCGCTGCCGCACGGGCGAATGCCGGCGGCGCTGGCAAGCGCCGACGTCGGTGTGGCACCGTTCGATCTGGCTGCGCACGCGCCGCTCTCGCTCGGGTTCTACTGGTCGCCGTTGAAGATCTACGAATACATGGCGTGCGGGCTGCCGGTGGTCGCCCCGGCGGTGGATCGTATCGCCGCGTTGGTCGAGCACGATCGCGAAGGCGTGCTCTACGATGTGAGCGGAGGGCTCGGTCATGCCGAGGCGCTGGCAGACGCCCTGATCCGCCTGACCGATCCGGCGCTGCGCCTCACGCTTGGCAGGGCCGCGCGCGAGCGCGCGGTGCGCCAATACAGCTGGACCGCGCACTGCCGCGCGCTCGAATCGGCACTCGTTCAGGCCCGCGGACTGCGCGCCACGTCGCCATGAACATCCTGATTCCAACCGACGCGTTTCCGCCCGTATGCGGCGGCAGCGGCTGGAGCACGTTCGAGCTGGCCCGCGGCCTGCGCGCGCGCGGCCACGGCATCACGATCGTGCAGCCTCGTCCGGGGCGCGCGCGCGGAGTCAGCGAGACGGAATACGACGGCTTCCGGGTCCTGCACTTCGGCGCGCCGGCACCCAACATTCCTTACGTCCGCAACTACTACAAGAGTGAGCGGCTCACGCGATCGCTGACCGACTATTTGATCTCGCTGTTGCGCCGCGAGCGCTACGACATCGTCCACGCGCAGCACGTGATGACGACAATCGCCGGTATTGCGGCGGCGAAGGAAGCTGGCGCCGGGGCCGTCGCCACCGTGCGCGACTACTGGCCCGTCTGCTACTGGTCGGATCTCCTGCACACCCGCGAAGGACTGTCGCTCTGTCCCGAATGCACCGCCGGCAACATGCGCGCATGCATCCAGCCGCGCGCCGGCGCGATGTGGCCGCTGGCGCTGCCGCTGATTCCCTACATGCGCGCCAATCTGGCGGCAAAACGCACCGGTCTGGCGGCTGCGGATGCGGTGATCGCGGTGAGCCGCCGCATTGCCGGCGATCTTCGGGCGCGAGCGCCCGAGCTCGCCGCGACGCGCATCGAAGTGATTCCCAACGCCGTCAATATCGCGGCGATCCGTGAGACGGCGCGCGTTCCGCCGCGCGATTCGCACCTCGCCGAACAGCTCTACGCGATCTATGTCGGCAAGCTCGCGCCCAACAAGGGCACCGGCTATCTGCTCGATGTCGTCAACCGCGCCGATCTCGACTGGCCGCTGCTCGTGGTCGGCGATGGACCGGACCGGCGCCCACTGGAGGCCGCGGCAAAAGCATCCGGGCGCCGGATTGAGTTCACCGGCTGGCTCGATCGCGACGAAGCGACGCGGCTGCTCGCCGGCGCGAGCATGCTGATCTTTCCATCCCGCGGACCTGAATCTCTCAGCCGCGTCCTGATCGAAGCGAGCGCCCTGGGAATCGCAATCGCGGCAATGGATACCGGCGGCACGCGCGATATCATCGAGCCCGGTGTCACCGGCTTGTTGTCCGATTCTCCGGCCGCGCTTGCCGGCGACGTGGCGCGGCTGCGCGAGGACGCCGCGCTGCGCCGCTCGCTCGGCGAGGCCGCCAGGCGCAAGGTCGAACGCGAGTTCGCCGCGGACGCCGTCGTGGCGCGAGTGGAGGCGCTCTACGCCGAGGTCGCGGCGCGGTGAGGGTGGCGGTCGTGGCTCGCGCCGCGTTCCCCCTCCATGGCTACGGCGGGCTCGAACGCAGCGTCTACGATCTGGTGCGCGCACTGGCCGAGCGCGGCGTCGGGGTCACGCTGATTACGCCGCCGCCCAAGCATGACAACGCGGACGCGAGCGCGATTCATCAGGCGGTGAACGTCGAGTACGTGCCGTATCACACGTTTCCGCTCGCGGGACGCCGCGGCACCACCGTTCTCGATCGAAGCACGGCCTATCCGCTATGGGGGA
>JBKPSE010000026.1:0-3253 GCA_046765855.1 Acidobacteriota bacterium
GCGCTGCTGTTTCAGGTGCGGGCGGTGAACATCATCGGCGGCGCAGTCGGTGGAACGCTGGTCGCGGCGTTGATCGCGTTGCTGTGGTCACGCTACGGACACCGCGTCAATCTCGCGCGGTTTTTCCAGGTAACCGCGATCTTCCTGCTCGTGTTCGTCGTCCAGCTGTTCATCTACGGTTTCCACGAGCTCGCCGAGGCTCGCGTGCTGCCGAACAGCGATGCGCTGCACTGGGCGACAGAGCCGTACGGACCCGACGGCATCTACGGTCAGTACCTTACCTATATGCTCGTCGCGCTGCCGCTCGGCTGGCTCGCGGTCTCGAGTCTCTTCGGCAAAGGGCCACGTTCGCAGGCGGCATAATGAAGCCGCCCACCACGATTGAGCTGGTCTGGGAGCACGATCTCGTGCTCGCCGGACACGCCGGCAACGTGTCGATGGTCCTCGACAGCGCCGGAGTCGAGGGGCCTTCGCCCGTGCAGACGCTCGCGTTCGCGCTTGCCGGCTGCATGGCGATGGACATCGTCCACATTCTGAAGAAGGGGCGTTTCGATCTGCGCGGCCTGCGTGTCGTGCTCGTCGCAGAACGCGCGCAGGACACTCCGCATCGAATCACGGGCGTCGGGATCGAGTTCGCCGTCACTGGCGAGGTCCCCAAGGATCAAGTCCAGCGCGCGATAGATCTATCGCACGAAAAATACTGCTCGGTGTGGCACTCGATGCGGCAGGACATCGCGTTCGACACCCGCTTTTCCGTCTCCGCATGAAGGCGCCCGCCTCGCGGCGGACGTATCTCGACGTGCTGCGCGGCGTGACCGTGCTGATCATGATGGAGGCGCACGTCATCGATTCGTGGACGCGTGCGGCTGATCGCCAGTCGGCGGCATTCGGTTATTCGCTGATTCTTGGCGGCTTCGCGGCGCCGCTGTTCCTGTTTCTCGCCGGCGTCGCCGTGGCGATGTCGGCGGGATCGAAGGCGCGCCGATCGGGCGATGCGCGGGCGGCGGCAGCGGCGGTGCGCCGGCGCGGTGTGCAGATTTTCGCGCTTGCCTTCCTGTTTCGCTTCCAGGCGTTCATTCTGAGCAACGGTCCGGCGTGGACGCTGCTCAAAGTGGACATCTTGAACGTGATGGGCCCCGCAATCATCGCCGCCGCGACGCTATGGTTCGTGAGCGGCAGCTTGCGAACGCGGCTCGCCGGGTTCACGCTGGCCACCGCGGCGATTGTGCTCGCGACACCCGTCATCCGGTCGACTGGCGCGCTCAGCGCGCTTCCCGATCCGATCGAAGGCTACCTCCGTCCCATCCGCAGCCTGCCCGACCTCACCAACTTCACGCTCTTTCCCTGGTCCGGATTCGTCATGGCCGGCGCCGCGCTCGGCGTCATCCTCGATGCCGCGAGGACAGCGCAGCAGGATCGGCGGGCCAACCTTGCGCTCCTGACAGGCGGAGCAGTGGTCGCCGTTACCGCGTATGCGGCGTCGTTTCTGCCGCCGCTCGATCCGCGCTCGAGCTTCTGGACGACCTCGGTGAGCTTCTTCTTCATCAGGACGGGCCTGATGACGGCCGCCATCGGGGTCGCCTGGCTTTGGGAGCAGCGGCCGACGCAAGGCCGCCGTTGGAGTCCGTTACGGCTGCTCGGCACCTCGTCGCTTTTCGTCTACTGGGTTCACGTCGAGCTGGTATACGGCCTCATCTCGAAGCCTCTGCACGGGCGGTTTTCCGTCGCCGGGGCATGGGCGGCGCTCGGGTTCCTGAGCGCGCTGATGCTGGCGGCGGTGCTCGTCAAGGACAGGGTTGCCGGCAACTGGCCTGGTTTGAGCAGCTTACGAGGGAAGCTGAGCCGAGCGGTACAACCCTTGATGTTCTAGCCCCGACACAATATAAACATGCTACTGGAGGCCCATTGATCAGTGTTGCCGCCATCCGGATGCAGCAGTTCGGCGTGCAGTTCTACCAGGCGTCACTCTCGGCCAACGACATAGACAAGCTCGTCCGGTTCGAGGTGCTCGACTACGGCGAACAGGCGCAGCCCGTGCGCGGCGGCCGCAAGAAGAACGCGGCGCCGTCGAAGGTCAACTGGGACCTGCTCGAACGACGCATTGCCTCCAGCGAGAAGGCCTACCAGCGGGCGATCATCCGTCGAAAGATCGACGAGCTCGTCGCCTACTACGAGCAGTGCCGCCAGGCGCGCGACCTGCCGTCGATTGCCGGCGCGGTCATCATCTCGTGCGACGAGCCGTTGAAGTTCGAGCCGATCGAGAGCGGCTCGCCGCTGGGCACGTTGAAGGTGCCCGAACGTGAAGGGATCCTGCGCGCGATCGACGGGCAGCACCGCCTGCTGGCCCTGCACGCCGATATCGATCGCTTCGGCCAGGAGAACTTCACCGTGCCGGCGGTGATCTTCGATCGGCTGCCGGAAGATCACGTCGTGCAGATGTTCGTCACCATCAACGCAAAGCACACGCGGTTGAACGCATCGCACCTCGTGTCGCTCTCCGGCCGCCAGCTGTATCGCGATGAGAATCTCGCCGCGGCGCACGACGTCGTCCGCGCGCTGAACGATCGCGAGGACTCGCCGCTCTACGGCGAGATCAAGCTGCTCGGCGTCGGCAGCGGCCGCGTTGCGCAGGCGCCGCTCGCGCAGGAGCTGAAGAAGCTTTTCGCCGCCGAAGCGTTCGGCGCCGGGCGCAAGGGGGAGGCGTTCCGCGAGGAGTCGAAGAAATTCTTCGTCAATTACCTGAAGCAGGTGGCACAGGTGTTCGGCGCCGCCTGGAACGGACGCAAGTACAGCATCAAGAGCGCGTCGGCGCTGCGCGCCTTCATCCGCGTCGCTCCCGACGTCGTTCGGCGCCTCGACCAGGAGCACGCCGATCGCACCGATTTTCGAGCTATCGGCCGGGTGATCAGCCCCTGGGGACGGCGGATCGGCGATCTGCGCTTCGAAACCGACGGCGCCTGGAAACGGGCGGGGACGACGGTGGAGTCGTTGTCAAAGGAACTGCGCCTTGCGCTGCAGTACCCGGAGGGGGCGTCGGTTTAGGAGCCAGGGTGTCCGCCGCGTAGCGAGCGTCGAAGCGCGAGCGAAGTGGAGCGAGCGAGCGGCCGGAGGGGACCGCCGCGCAGCGGCGGCCGCGAGCCGAGGAGGCGGCGAGCGGAACGGCGCGGGGCGCCGGGGTCCCGCAAGTGGCGCGAGCAGGGGGTCCGGGGGAAGCGCGACGAGACGGCGTAGTTTCCGAGGAGCGATATTCCCC
>JBKPSE010000027.1:0-3219 GCA_046765855.1 Acidobacteriota bacterium
GGAGGTGGATGTGGGATGGTAGCCAGTTTCCTGGCTTCCGGCTTCCGGGTTTCAGCTCCCTGCTCCCTGCTTCCGGCTTCCTGCTTCCGGCTCCCTGCGTCCCGCCTCCTGCGTCCTGCTTACTGCTTCCTGCCTACTGCCTACTGCCTACTGCCTACTGCCTACTGCCTACTGCTTACTGCCTACTGCTTACTGCCTACTGCTTACTGCTTACTGCTTACTGCTTACTGCTTACTGTCTACTTCACCTCAAAACCCATACTTGACGCCGAACTTCACGATCCGCGGCGCGACGATCTCCTGCACGCGGCCGAAATACGACGTCGTGGCTTTGGCGGCATCGAACGCCGCCTGCGAGGCGAACGACTGCGTCAATGTCCCGAGACTGCCCTGCGCCGCATTCGTGTTCGTCAGGTTGTGCACTTCGAAGAAAGCCGAGACGCGGGCGTGACGATGCAGCTCGAACGCCTTGTCGACCTTCAACGAGAGCAGATTGAGGAAATCGGCGCGATACGTGCCGCGCGGCTCGGCGCGAACCGTTGTCGATCCCTGCGTCAGGGACGCACGGAACGTACGGTCGAACGGCAGTCCGCTCAGTCCCTGGTAGTTCAGACCGACATTGATCCGATAGGGCCCCACGTACGACCCGATGATCTTGATGGCGTGCGGCTGGTCGTTGGCGCCGCGCCCGGTGGCGTGCGACGGAATCGTCAGGTTCGGGTTGTTTGGATCGACGACGATGTCGCCGTCCAGGCGCGACCACACATACGAGCCGAGCAGCTGCCAGCGGTTCGACATGCGCTTGCTGATGGACAGCTCGAGTCCCTTGTAGCGCTGCGTGCCCGGGAAATTCGTGTGGAAGGTGATGTTCTGCCCCCGATACTGCGTTTGAACGTCGTAGAGCGTGATTGGCCGGTCGTCGGAGGTATTCGCGAGGTTGTCGGGACCAGGGTCCGTGAACGTCCGCGCGGTGTAACCCGTCACCGGGATGCCAACCTCCGTATCAACCGTCTGGTCGTTGAACCAGCGCTGCACCCATGACACGTTGAGGCCGACGTTCCTCGCCAGCTCGCGTTGGAATCCGAACGTCACTTCATCGGTCTTCGGATCCTTCAGGTTCGGATCGATCCGGTTCAGCCGCGGCTGCACCGTGCTGAGCGGCGCCGGATCGTACTCGCCGGCATCGACGATGCCGTTGCCGTTGGCGTCTCCCAACCAGCGATAGGTCGCGAGGCCAGTGGTATTGATGGTGTTCGGATTGATCACGTCGGCAAATTCACCGGTGTACATCACCTCGTAATAGCGGCTATAGCTCGCCTTGGCGACGTTGCGGCCGTCCTCGGTCACCTTCCAGATGGCGCTGGTGCGCGGCGCGAGTGTGTTCCAGTTGAAGCCGGCATCCAGCTTCGGGTACGTGGTTTCGGCGAACCAGCGTCCGCCGCCGCCGCTCTGCTCGGGCAGGTAGCCATCGTAGAAGGACCAGCGCAGCCCGAGGTTGAGCGTCAGGCGCTGGAACGAGGCGCGATCCTGCACGAAGGCCGCGAAGTTCCGCATGTGCGTCTTCTGCACCAGCGGCGTGTTGTAGGCGAGGATCTGCGACGGCTGCGGAACGCCGTTCGCGTCGTTGCGGAACTGCAGCCGCGTGTCGTTGTAGATGTCGAACCCGTCGCTGCCCCAGCCGATCCACTGCTCGAAACCGCTCTTCAACTGGTGGCTGGCGCCGAACAGGTTGTCGAGGTACTGCGTGAACGCCACGTTGGTCTGATAACGGTAGGCGTCGCGCAGCCGCTCGCCGGTCGGTTCCGGCCCGTTGAAGAAGATCCCCGTCGTCAGGTTCTGCATCGTGGAGGTCCGCTGCGTCTCCGGCAGGCTGTAGAACTCCTCGGCGAAGCGGCTCGGCCAGTGCATGTGGAAGTAGGTCGACGATGCCTCGACAAAGCGCGTCTGTGAAAGGATAGATGTCCAATTGAGGTTGAACAGGTTCTTCGGCGACTGCTGGTTGATCGTGCCGATCGGATTGGGTTGCGTCAGCCCGGCCCCGCGATTCGGCTGGAACTTCTTGTTGTAGGTCCAGAAACCCGAGAGCTGGTTGCCGCGGCCGACCTGCGTGTTCAGGCGCGCCGTGTAGTTGCGCAGGTTCGACTTGAAGTCCTTGGGAAAGCCGATCACCTGCTCCATCGTCGTGTAGTCGCGCGCGGAACCGAACCACCACAGGCGGTCGCGCACGATGGGACCGCCGCCGTCGGCGTTCAGATCGTTCAGCTTGAGCAGTCGAGTGCCGGCGGTGATGCCCTGGGCTCGCAGACGATCGTCGATGTTGTCGCTGGCGAATCGTTTCCCCGTCCCGCTGTAAAACAGCGAGCCCTTCACGTAGTTGCTGCCGGACTTCGGGATGATGTTGATGTTGGCTCCGCCTCCGCCGCCGATGTCCGCGCCCATGGCCGCGGTGTCCACCGAGATCTCTTCAGCCGCGTTGTAGTCCATGTAGTACATGGAGCCGTAGTTCTGCGGCGTGTCGGCAGTGACACCGAAGTAGTTCAGGTTGTAGTTCGATGCGCCGTGCGCCACCATACCGGTCGACGTGGCGGCGTTGATCCCCGCGGGATCTTGACGCACCATCACCATCCCCGGCAGGATGGTTGCCGATCCGAAAATCGAGCGCGACGTCGGAACGCTTTGCAGCGTCTGGTTGTCGAGACGCTCGCCGATCTTGGCGTTCTCCACGTCAACGACCGGCGATTCCCCCTTCACCGTGACGGTTTCCTGCAGCGATGCGACCTTCATCTGAGTGTCCACGGTGATGGTCTGGCGAACCGGGACCACGATGTCCGCGCGCACGAGTTTGGAAAACCCAACGAGTTCGAAACTCAGCGTGTAGGTCCCCGACGGAACGGCAGGGAATCGATACAGCCCCCGCTCGTTGGTTACCGCAGTCGCAGCTCCCATCAGCGCCGGACCTTTCAAGGTGACCGTAACGCCGGGCAGCACGCCGCCTTGATCATCGATGACCTTGCCGACCAGCTCGCCAAAGTTCTGTCCCGTCTGGGCCCACGACAGCGAAGGCGTGATGGAGCAGGCGAGAAGCGCGAGAAAGACTCCCAGGATACGGAATCGGTGTGCCATGGAAAGAGCCTCCCAGCTCGGAGCTTTTACTCGATCAGAAACGGAAAAGAAAGCTGCTTTTGACGAAGAGCTGGCGCCCTGTCGAGAGCGTCGGTCC
>JBKPSE010000028.1:0-2444 GCA_046765855.1 Acidobacteriota bacterium
GTCTTGGCGTTCAGTTCGATCAGGTATTCGCCGGCCGCGAGCGAGGCGAGGGGAAAGTCGATCAGAAACGGCTTTCCTTCGGCCGCCTGAATGGGAACGTCCGCCATCGCGGCGCCGGTCCGGTTCAGCAGGCGGGCGGTCACCTGCGGCTTCGCAGCATCGATTGCGTACGCATCGACGCGAACGATCAGACGTTCCGCGCGGCTGAACTCGCGCGTTGCCGTCGGCGCGGCGTCGACGTTGTTGCGGACCAGCAGCGCTTCGCGGGCGGTCCGCGCTCGGTAGACGCGCGGCGTGCTGAACGACACCTGCGTCTTGCTGTAGTCAGGGACGGTCAGAGACTGCGCCGTGGAATCCACCACCTGACCGCGCGAATTCTCCACGACGAGCCGCATGTCGATCTGTCCGGGCGGTGCGGCAAAGGACACGCTCGCCCCCGGCGGCGCGGCGGGCCCCGTCGTGCCGGTCGTCTCTGCTTCGGGAGCCGCCACGGGACCGCGGAAGATCGGCGCGCCATCCGTGCCGGTTGCGGTGAGCATCACGCGCGCGGCACCGTCGTTGGCGCGGGTGCCTTCGGCCACGGCGAGCGGTTCCCACACGAACGTCACGCGCGTCTTGCCGTCCGCACCTCGTTCCGTGCCGGTCCAGAAGCGCGCGGCGTGGCCGCCCTTTGCCGGTTCGACGATGGAGTTGAGCGCGTTCGCCACTTCGGGCGGCGGTCCGGGCTTGGGCGGCGCGGTGGCCCGCGCCGCGTCTTCCGCGGTGTAGGCCCAGTAGCCTTTGCGCGCGCGCACTTCCACGTTCGGCCGCTTGACCTTCACGTCGATGCTGTGGAACTTGCCGTCGGTCGGCGCCGCTGAGGACGTGTAGCCCAGCAGGTAATAGCCGCTGGCGTCGCGGATGATCTGCTTCATTCCTGCCGCGAGATCGTTGCGGTTGACGATCGCGCGGCCGTCCGTGTTGTCGGCCAGGACGCGAAGCGAGTCTATGGACGAATTGAGATTCTGACGGTCGGTCTGCAGTCCGACGCCCTGGTTGATGTCGTACTCGAGCGCGGCGAGACCGCGCGGATCGACGGCGTAGATCGATGTGTTGTTGCGGTTGACGGTGTCGTAGACCTCGCGCATGCGGTTCTGCAGGTCCGCCTGGTTGAAGAACTTCTGCGACTCGGCACGCGGATCGTTGATTTCCTGCCCGGGCTGCGCGCGGTTGCCCACTCGCGGCAGCGCCGCGATCGGATCGTTCAACTGCGCCGGCAGCGTGGACGTAAAGCCTTCGCTGACGAAGATGATCGATTTGCGCCCCTCGCGCATGCCGCCCAGCTTCACTGCCGCGCCCTGGATGGCGCCCATCGTCACGTCGTTGCGGATCTTCTCGACCGTCTGCGCCGGGTAATAGGCGTAGCGCTCCTCGAACTCGTTGCGCGGCTCGTAAAGCCCCTTCCGCCCTTCGAAATGATTGATCGCCGCGACCAGCGAATCGCGGTTGCGCGTGAACGTCAATGACCCGACGGGAGTGAGCGGGTACATCACCGCGACCATGTCCTGCGGCGCGAGTTGATTGGTGACGAAATCGATCAACGGCTTGCGCACCACGAGATCGTTGCCGCGGCGGACGTGATAGTCGTCGAGGATCAGCAGGAAGAGGCGCACGTTGGGTTGACGCGCTTCACTCTCCTCATCGTAGGTGCTCCGGATCTCGCGCGGCTGGGTCGCCGGTCCGGACAACGCGTCGATCTTCACCACGTCGAAAGTGTCGACTCTCTGCGGCTTCTTGTCTTCGCGAACCTCGAAATCGTCCTGCTTCAGATCGAGCACGACCTCACCGTTTTTCTTGTCGGTGACGATGACGTCGACGCTGACGAAGTTGATGCCGCTCCGGATCACCGGCGGCCGCTGTCCGGCGGGCGGCTGCGGCGGTTGTGCCGGCGGCTGCTGCGGCTGTGGCTGCTGCTGTTGCCGCTCGACGGCGCCCGGCGCAACGCCAAGGGTGTCGAAGCGTTGCGGCTGCGTTGCCGCGGCGCCGGACAACGCGAAAATCGCGGCGGCGGTCGCAAGAAGTCGAGCATGGGCCCGCATGCGCCGATGATAACATTCGGAACATGGCTTCCGAGACGATCGAGCACGCTCAACCGCTGACCCTGCTGGCTGAAGACGAGGCCATTTTTCGCGACAGCGTCCGTGAATTTGCGGAAGGACAGGTCCGGCCGCTGGTCCGCGAGATGGATGAGCACGCGAAAATTCCGCGCGCGCTGGTCGACAAGCTCTTCGATCTCGGCGTCATGGGCATCGAGATCCCCGAGTCGTATGGCGGCGCCGGCGCCAGCTTTTTCCACGCGGTGCTCGCGGTCGAAGAGCTGTCGCGCGTCGATCCCTCGGTCGGCGTCCTCGTCGACGTACAGAACACGCTGGTCGTCAATGCCTTCATGCGCTGGGGGAACGAGG
>JBKPSE010000029.1:0-3252 GCA_046765855.1 Acidobacteriota bacterium
CGCGAATGCCGAAAGGCGCAGTCGCCGTCGCGGAAAGCGGACTGCGCGAGCCCGCCGATCTGCAGCGCCTCGAACGCACGGGCTACGACGCGTTCCTGGTCGGCGAACGGCTGATCGCGCAGCCGGATCCGGGCGCCGGGCTGCGCGCCTTGCGAGGCGCGGCATGAGAGTGAAGGTGTGCGGCATCACCGATCCCGCCGACGCGGTGCTTGCCGCGGAACTCGGGGCATCCGCGATCGGACTCGTCTTCTGGCCGTCGAGTCCTCGTTGCGTGAGCATCGACCGCGCGCGGCAGATCGTGGCGGCGTTGCCTCCGTTCGTCAGCACCGTCGGCGTGTTCGTCGACCAGATCGAGGAGGCGCGAGCGATTGCCGGGGACGTGCGGCTGAGCGCGGTGCAGTTTCACGGCGACGAGCAACCGGACGGTTACCAGGATTTCCAGGTGCCCGTGATCAAGGCGGTCGCGGTGCGGAACGGATCGTCTGCCGATCCAAGCGCCGCAATCCCGGCGAACGTCACCGTGCTGCTCGACGCGCACGATCCCGTGCGGCGCGGCGGAACAGGTCAGGTGATCGACTGGACAGTTGCTGCGGCGATTGCGCGGCGCCGTCCCGTCGTGCTGTCCGGCGGTTTGCATCCAGAGAACGTTGCCGAGGCGGTGAGGGCGGTGCGTCCGTGGGCGGTGGACGTGTCCTCCGGTGTCGAATCGACGCCAGGCAAAAAGGATCCGGCCAGGCTGCGGGCATTCTTCGCCGCGCTCGGCCATGGAGTGCATCAAACGCGATGAGCAACAGTCAATACGCGGCGCACGCCCCGCTTTTTGGCACACGTGATCCGGACGCGCGGGGGTATTACGGGGCGTACGGCGGACGCTTCGTTCCCGAGACGCTCGTGGCGCCAATCGAGGAGTTGACGACCGCATACTTCAGAGTGCGTGACGACCAGACGTTCGGCGCGGAATTGAGTCAATTGCTGCGCGATTACGTCGGCCGGCCGACTCCTCTCTACGAAGCGAAGCGGCTCACCGCGTCGGCGGGCGGTGCGCGCATCGTGCTCAAGCGGGAGGATCTGGCGCACACCGGCGCGCACAAGATCAACAACGCGCTCGGCCAGGCACTGCTCGCCGTCCGCATGGGCAAACGCCGGATTGTCGCCGAAACCGGCGCCGGGCAGCACGGCGTCGCGACGGCGACGGTGTGCGCGCTCCTCGGGCTCGAATGCCATGTCTACATGGGCTCTGAAGACATGGCGCGTCAGTCGCTGAACGTGTTCCGCATGCGGCTGCTCGGCGCGGACGTGATCGAGGTGACCGCTGGATCGCGCACGCTGAAGGACGCGATCAACGAAGCAATGCGCGATTGGGTGACGAACGTCACCGACACTTATTACCTCCTTGGCTCGGTGCTCGGTCCCCATCCCTATCCGCTGATGGTGCGGGAATTCCAGTCGGTCATCGGCCGCGAAGCGCGCCGGCAGTGTGTCGAACAGTTCGGCCGGCTTCCGGACGCGATCGTCGCGTGCGTCGGCGGCGGGAGCAACGCCATGGGAATTTTCGACGCCTTCATTACCGAGAAGCGCGTGCGGCTGATCGGTGTGGAAGCGGGCGGGCGGGGGATCTCTCCGGGTGAGCACGCCGCGCGCTTCGCCGGAGGCACGGCGGGCGTGCTGCAGGGCACGCGCAGTTACGTCCTTCAGGACGAGGACGGAAACGTCGAACTGACGCACTCCATTTCCGCCGGGCTCGACTATGCCTCCGTGGGCCCGGAGCACGCGTACCTGCGCGAAACCGGGCGCGCCGAATATACGTGGATCGACGATGAGGCGGCGCTCGCGGCGTTTCAGCGACTCGGTCGTGAAGAGGGCATTCTGCCGGCGCTGGAATCGTCCCATGCGATCGCGCACGCGTGCCGTCTCGCGCCGGCGCTCGGGCGGGACGCCCTGCTCCTGGTCAATCTGTCGGGACGCGGCGACAAGGACGTATTGAGCGTGCAGGCCGCGCTCGAGGGAAAGCGCTGATGTCGAGAATTGCCGAGACCTTCAGCCGCATCCGTTCGTCGCAACAGCCGGGCCTGATCGCCTACGTCACCGCCGGCGATCCGAATCTGCAGCGGACATCGGAGATTCTGGCCGAGCTGTCGCGTTCGGGAGCCGACGTCCTCGAAGTCGGGGTGCCGTTTTCCGATCCACTCGCGGACGGACCGGTGATTCAACGCGCCTCGGAGCGCGCCCTCGCCAGCAAGACGACGCTGCGCGGTGTGTTGAAGATGATCAAGGAAATGCGAGCGCATATCGCGGCGCCGATCGTCCTGTTCACTTACGCCAATCCGATTCTGCGCATGGGTGAGGACGCGTTCGTGGCGGCCGCCGCGGACGCCGGCGTCGACGGCGTGCTGATGCTGGACCTTCCGGTCGAGGAAGCGGGCACGTTCCGCGCGAAGCTCGTCGAGGCCGGCATCGATCCGATTTTTCTGCTCAGTCCGACGACGACAGATGCGCGGATTCGCGAATCGGCGGCGCTCGGCCGCGGGTTCCTTTACGTGATCTCGCGCCTCGGCGTCACCGGCGCGCGCGCCCAGGTGGCGCAGGACGCGGAGGCGCTCGTCAAGCGGATTCGCGCGCACTCCGACCTGCCGCTGGCGCTCGGATTCGGCATCTGCAGCCCCGAACAGGTGTCGCAAGTCGGCCGGTGGGTCGACGCCGCGGTCGTCGGCAGCGCCCTCGTCAACGTCATCGCCGAACACGGGCAGGCGCCTGACGTCGCGGCGCGGGCCGGCGCCTACGTGCGTTGGCTGAAAGGGCAGGCATGAAGGCGCAGCTCGACGAACTCCGCAAGCGCATCGACCTGCTCGACGAAGCGCTGGTTCGCATGCTCAACGCTCGCGCGGCATGCGCCCTGGAGATCGGCCGCATCAAGCGCGCCATGGGCGTGCCGATCTATCAGCCGGACCGCGAAGCGGAAGTCTTGAAGAACGTTCAGGCGGTGAATCACGGGCCGCTCGACCAGCCGGCGATCAAGCGGCTGTTCGAGCGCATCATCGACGAGGCGCGCCACCTGGAACGGATTGCCGAAGAAGTACAATTGAAGGCTCAACACAAGGATCGAGAGTAACCATGGTTGTAGTCATGCGGGAGCGCGCGAGCGACGATCAGATTCAATCCGTCATCGCCAAGCTCATGGAGATGGGATTCGACGTGCACCGCTCCACCGGTGCGCTGCGCACGGTGCTCGGCGCCGTCGGCGGCTCGCGGCAG
>JBKPSE010000030.1:0-2156 GCA_046765855.1 Acidobacteriota bacterium
CGGTCCGCGGCCACACCAGCTGCAGCAGTCCGCCGAACTGCAGGAACAGCGCCGCGAGATCCTTGACCTGTGGAATGTCGGCGACGGTCACTTCACCGAAGGTTGCGACGTACTGTAGCGGGTTGATGTTCGTGATTCTGACGTCGACGGCGTCGTCCTGCCTGATGTAGAGCGTCGGCACGCCGTTGAGATCGACCGGCATCCGATACGACTCGCAGGTGGAGGCCTTGCTCCATTCCTGCGTCGCGGCATCGAAGATCAATGTGCAGTCGGCGGCGGCTGCCGCGTCCACCGAGGCGCAGACGAGAGCGATCAGCAGGATTACGCGGTTCATCGGCACGGCACAGCGTCCCAGCATCCGGGCCGTGCGTCAATCGGAAACGTTGTGAGTGTTCGTCCTACGCGCCGGCCGCGTCGAACACATTGAGCGCAAGCTCGATTGCTTTCGGCGCGGTGGAGATCTGGACGCCCTGAACGAGCGGGCGGATGGCGGCAGCGACTTCACGGGCAATCGCGACGCCTTCTTCGGCGGCACGGCCGGCGGCCTCGGCGCGGCGCATGCGATCGACGACGGCGTCGGGCACGCGCACGCCCGGCACTTCGTTGGCCATGAACTCGGCGTGGCGCACGCTGTCGAGCGGCATGATGCCGGCGAGAATCGGAATGCGGTGGTCGCAGATGCGCCCCATGAACGCGCGGAATTCCGCGGCGTCGAAAACAGGCTGGGTCACGGCGAACTCCGCGCCGGCCTCGACCTTGTAGGCAAATCGCCGCAGCTCCTCTTCGAGATCGAGCGCACCGGGATTGAGGGCAACGCCGATGTGGAACGCGGTCGGTTCGCCGATGGGCTGGCCGCCGATGTCGGCGCCCGCGTTCAGGCGCGAGACCATGTTGGCGAGGCCGATCGAGTCGACATCGAAGACGCCGGTCGCGTCGGGATAGTCGCCAACCTTGGGCGGGTCGCCGGTCACGAGGAGCACGTTGCGGACGCCGATGGCGTGCGCGCCGAGCAGGTCGGACTGCATGCCGAGCAGATTTCGATCGCGGCAGGCGTAATGCAGGATGGTTTCGACGCCGGTCTGCTGCTGAACCAGGACGGCGGTGGCGAGCGCGCTCATCCGCGCCGCGTTGTTGGCGCTGTCCGGGATGTTGACGAGATCGACGCCGCGAATCTTCAACTGTCGCGCCTGCGCGACCAGCGCCTCGGCCTGATAGCCGCGCGGCGGCGCAAGTTCGACGGAGACGACGAAACCACCGCGGGCGAGCGCGTTGGCCATGCGCGATTTCTGCTCGCGCGGCACCGGGCTCACCGCCGCCGGCCTCGGCGCCGCGGACCGCTCCCCTTTCTTCACCGCGCCCGGCGCCAGCGAGCGCACCGCCGTCTTGATCGCGCGGATGTGATCGGGGGTCGTGCCGCAGCAGCCGCCGACCAGCCGGACGCCGGCGTTGATGAAGCGGCGCGCGTACGAGGCCATGTAATCGGGCGAGCACAGATACAGATTGCGTCCTTCGATCTCGCGCGGCTTGCCCGCGTTGGGCTGGGCGGCCAGCTTCACGTGCGCCACGCGCGCCATCCGCTCGAGCGTCTCGAGCATCGCGGCGGGACCGACGCTGCAGTTCAGGCCAACCACGTCAGCGCCGCGCGCTTCCAGAGCCGGCACGAACGACTCGGGCGCGACGCCGTCGAGGCTGTTGCCGTCTTCCTCGGTCGTCATCTGCGCCACGATCGGCAGCGCGCACAGGCTGCGCACCGCCGCGATCGCGGCGCCGATCTCATTGACGTCACGAAACGTCTCGAGCACGAACAGGTCGACGCCGCCTTCGAGCAGCGCCTTCGCCTGCTCGCGGAAGATTTCCTCCGCCTCGTCGATCCCGGTCTTCCCCCATGGCTCGACGCGGATACCGAGGGGACCGATCGCGCCCGCGACGTAGGCATGATCGCGCGCGGCGTGACGGGCGATCTTTGCCCCCTGGACGTTGATGGCATGAACACGGTCGGCAAGCCCGAACGCCGACAGCTTCACCCGGTTGGCGCCGAAGGTGTTGGTCTCGATCACGTCGGCGCCGGCGCGCGCGTATTCCTTGTGCACTTCCGCGACCAGATCCGGCTGCGTCAGGTTGAGCTCGTCGAACGACCGGTTCAGAAAAATGCCGCG
>JBKPSE010000031.1:0-8648 GCA_046765855.1 Acidobacteriota bacterium
CCGCAGCGTCCTGCGCGGCATCCTGAAACGCGCCGGCGCGAAAATCGCCGACGACGGATCCCCGGCCTGAAGGCGGAAGCTACCTGATCTCTTTGAGGGACGAGACCGCTACGTCCCACCAGCGGCGCAGCGTCGCCGCAATACCCGACGCTTCCGTCGTCGTCACCGACCGCGCAGTCGGGGTATTGCTCACCATATAGACCTGACCGTCGCGCATGAACAGCTTCTCCGCCTCCGCCTTCGTGAACGGACGCGCGCCGCGGCGGCCGAACACCGCCAGCTGGTTCCCCGACTCGTCCACCGCCCGGTCGCGGTCGATCCCCTCCGAGACGACCAGCGCCTCGTGCATCGGATACTGCGCGATCCGCCGGGGCGTCGGCTTCGGACTGAAGCCGAGATAGTTCGGATTGTCTGACGGCGAGAAGAGCTGCACGATCTGCAGCCCGTTGTGGCCGTCGGCAAGATAGGCGAACTGGCTGGCGTTGGTCATCCCGATCTTGACGTCGTTCGTATCGTCGATCCTGCCGCCGTCGTTGAACATCTGCTCGAGCGCCGGACGCTCGGGGCGCTCGACGTCGACGATGCCGAGACCGTCACGCCCGCCGGCGACGAACGCGTAGGTGCGCGCCACGTACAGATTGCGCGCGTCCTTGAACGGCACGATGGCGCCCTTCACCACCTTCGGCTTGTCGAGCGCGCTCACGTCCAGCACCTTGAGGCCGTCCTTGTCGACGATGAACCCGTAACGGAACTGGATCTGCACGCCGCGCGGGTCGCTGATGCCCTCAGCCTCACCGAGTCTGGCGACGACCTTGGGATGGAAAGGATTTTCGATCGAAACCACGACCAGATTCTTGGGCGTCAGAATGTAAGCGTAGGTTCCCGCGATCGTGATCCGCCGCGCGCCGTCGAGCACCCCGTCGGGATTGAACGTGACCGCGCGTTCGAGGAAGTTGTTCGACGGATTGCCGTCCAGCAGCGTGCCGACGCCAATGATGTTCTTGCTCTTCGGATCCTTGTTGCCGACGACGACGAGCCCTTCCTCGCGATCGGTGACGTAGAGGAACCCGTACATCAGATGGATCGGCTGCTCTTCGTTCTCCGGGTCTCGCTTGCGCAGCGGATCGACGCCCAGCGTCGTCGGCGTTGCGACCGCGGTTGCGAACTTCGTCTTGACATAGAGCCGCTGCCCGAACGGCGAGACGGGCGCGGTAACGATGCGCTCGCTGAAATCCTTGTTGTCGATGTTGCTGATGTCGTAGATGCGGAAGCCGCCTTCGCCAAGCGCGGCATAAACGTACTCGCCGCGCTGCTGCACGTCGAGGATCTCCTCGCCTCGGCCGGCAGGATGATGATGCGCGTGCGGCAGCTTCAGGCCGCGCTTCTGGTGCGCCTCGTATTCATCCGGATAGGCGAGCTTCTGCAGGTGGCTGCCGATGATCGCCGGCGGCTCGTCGCGCTCTGCTACCGTGACCCCCTCGAACCCTCCCTTTCCGTCCGCCACCCAGACGTTGTGGCCCATGAAATTCATGAAGTTGGTGCCCTGCAGCAGCAGGTTCGCCATCCACGCGTTGTTGTCGCCGTCGCGGGAGAGATGACAGTCGGTGCACTGCTTCGTCTCCCTGGCGCGGACGGTGTGCGGGACGTAGGTGCTGAACGCCTGGCCGCTGTAGCCTTCGGCCGAGACGGTCTGCTGCATGTAGTAGATCCACGAGCGCGACTGGTTCTGCGAGCTGACCAGAACCGCGCACGCGGATCGCACCGGCGCGATCCGGTTGCGCGTGACGGTGCCATCCTTGCCGAGAAAGTACGAGTCGTCGCGCAGGACCTGGAAGTTGTACGAGGTCCAGTTCCTCGTCGCCAGCCCCTCGTTATGGAGCATCGGCATCTTGCGGTTCGCGACCATCGACAGATGGCAGCCGAAACAGGTCGGCGTCCATGACGTGTGGCAGGTAAAACAGGTCATTCGGCTGTTGGCGTGCGCCAGCGTGTCGTCGGAGGCCGGCGCACCCCACGCGCCGTCCTTGCGCAGCGTCATCGCATAGCTGGCCTTCTCGTTGTAGTGCGGGCGGCCGGGCGTCACGGCGTCGATCGTCTGCACGACTTCCCATTTCACGTCGGGATGCATCATCGATCGCTGATAGAGCCGGTCCCCCTCCCAGTAGAAGCGGCGTTCGCGCCACGGAGTGCGAAGCGCGGCCAGGGCGGTGCCGCCGGCAGGGGACGCCGGTCCACTCGTGATCAGCGTCGCGCGCTTATCCACCGTGCCGTGGCAATCGACGCAATCGATCTCGACGGCGTTGCGGGTCTCGCCATAGAGCTTGCCGTTGCCGTGATTGTCGGAGGCGAAGTGGCAGTCGTTGCACTGCATCCCCTTCTCGAGGTGGATGTCTTTGAGGTGGACGGCCTTCTTGAAGCGGTCCGAATCCTCGTGCGGAACGATCCGGTCGTTGGCGTCGAGGAGATTGCCGCGCCGATCCCGTTTGTAGACGGCGCGATAGACCCAGCCGTGGCCGTGGAAGTCGGCGAACTGCGTGTGTTCGAGCTGCTTGTTGAATTCCGGCGTGCCGATCTGTCCAAGGAACTTGCGGTCGCCCCACTTGCCGCGCAGCGCCGCCTGTTCGGGGTTGCGGCTGCGGATCTCGAACTTCTCGGCCTCCGAACGCCGCCCCGGTTCATCCGGATACATGTGCTCGCCGTCGGTTTCGTTCTCCCACCAGGTGTAGCCGTAGTAGGTGGTGACCATGTTGGTGCCGGGATGCATGTGACAGGTCATGCACTGGCTCGACGGGATCGAGCGCGTGAACGTGTGCTTGATCGGATGGCCCGATTCCACCCGCTTCGGATCGATCGTTGGATCGATGGTCTGGCTCTTTCCCTCGTTGCCGAACTGCGCGTAACGCGCGGCGTGATCCGGATCGCGATCGTTGGCGTAGATCACGTGACACGCCGTGCAGCCGCTGCCGCGATAGTCGCCGGGCTGATCGTTCGTGCCGGGGAACGAGAGGATCGGATCGAGCAGGCGCGTCTTCTGGATCCCGAGGAACACGGGATCGGTGCGCAGCGCCGTGCCGAATCCGCGGTCGCTCAACTTGATGTCGGGACGGCCGGGCTCCTCACCCTTGGTCGGGCTGCCGATCTCGGCTTTCTTCGTCCCGCCGCGCTCGAAGGCGCGCAGCACGTTGCCGGGCTGCGAAATCTCCCAGCGGGGCAGCGGCTCGAGCGAGGGAAGCCAGCCTCTGGTCCGCGTTTCCTCGGCCGTCGGCGCGGGGAACGCCTGCAGCCGCTGCGGCTGTCCGTCGGCACCGTAGCTCTCGCCGTAGCGGGCGTTCTTGTACGGAGCGCCGCCATTGTTGTAGAGCGCGGCCTGCCACAGCATCGCGCCCGTCGTCATCATGCTCGTGCGCACGTTGCGCACTTCCACCGCATGGCACTTCGCGCACGTCCTGTCGACGACCCGCAGATCGCCTGGATTGACGAACTGAATGTACTCGGGCGATTCCTGCAGCCACGCCGTATATGCCCGCTCCGGATTGGCAGCGGTCTTCCACAAGACCGAGACGCGCGACTGCGGATGCGCCTTGCGCCTGGCGGCGCGGTATTCCGACGAATCCGCATCGAGACCGGCGGCGACGGAGACCTTCGGATCGCCGCCATGGCACGTGGCGCAGCCAAGCGTCACGGTTCCCGACGGGTGCATCGTCGCTTCGTCGGTCTTGGTGTGACACGTGATGCAGCCCGCGCTTGCCGCGGCCGCTTCCTCGCTCGACTCCATTGCCGCCTTCAGCGGCGAGACCGCGCCTGCTGCCGGCACCTGCGCCGCCGAGGCTTGCGGCTGCGCACCCGCCACCTGCTGGGACGCGCTCGCCGTCCACACCAGCGCCGCGGTCCACCCGACCGAAGCGAGCAGTATCGCGTTCCACCCGAAGTTGCGTCGTTTCATCTATGTGAACCGTTCGTAGTCCGCCGTTGATCCGCGTAATCCGTGTATTCCGTGGTCTGATCCGTTTTCGTGTATTCCGCGGCTCTGGTCCATGTTCCGCGTATTCCGTGTATTCCGTGGCCCTGATCCGTTTCCGTTCATTCCGTGTGTTCCGTGGCCCTGTGTCCGTGCCTTCCGCGGCTAGAACTGCAGCCGCGCGTTGAAAAACACCGAGAACAGGTGATTGCGTTCGTAGATGTCTTTCAGACCCTGGCCCAGCTTCATGGCCTGAATGCCGCCGATCAAGACGATGTTGTCGCTCAGGGGCGGACGGAAGGTCGCGCCGGCGCCATACTCGACGCCGATGTTGGGGCGTACCTTCTCCTGGAAGAGCAGCGCTTCCATCTGTTCCGTCTTCATGAATCGAAGATAGCTGGTCGTGACGAAGGCACGCAGCTTCGGCGTGAGATCGAAGTCTGCGGCGCCATTCAGCAGGAAGATGCCGGGGTTCACGAAGTTCGGTTGTCCCTCGTCCTTGTTCGTTCGCAGCGTCGGCAGCAGGCTCACCGGTGATTTGATTCCCGTCCCGGTCTGCGCGAGCCGCAGCCCCTGCCGGTTCCACAAAGAGAAAGGACCGCCGGCAAACGCGGGGATGTCGAGAATCGCGTCGAACCCGCGGCCTTTGTCGTCCGAGGGGTCGCCGTCTCCCGAGGCGATGAATGTCGCCCCCTTGATGCGCAGCCAGTCCTTGTCGAGCGACAGCTCCAGCGCACCCATCTGCGCGTTGACGTCTATTCGTTGCGCGGCAATCGGATTGTTCGTCTCGTGGCCCAGCACCTGGTAGAAGGCATGACTCACGTTGATGCGGCCGAGATGGCCGTTGCCCGCCATGCCTACGTAGTAGGTCTGCACTTCGTTGGTGCCGATGATGCCAATCGGCGCCGGCCGCACCAGGAAACCGTTGCGATCGTAATGCAGCTCGCCATCGTCGTGATTGGCGTGGAAGCTGAACGACTGCGTATAGCCGGGGACGATGAAGTCCTGGATGTAGGTGTTGGCGATGTAGACCTGCGCCTTGCGCCGGTTCGGCTCGTTGAAGCCGCTGTTCGTGTCCTTCTCCAGCAGGTCGAAGACGGCGGCGTTGTACTCGATCCGGCTGGATTTCATCGTCCCGAACACGCGAACGCCGGGCGCCTCGAGCACCGAGATGAAACCGCGAAAGTCGGAGGTGAACTCCTGGATGCCGGCGCGGACCGACATGAAGTCGAAGTAGTGGCTGGTGTCGAAGAGCTTCTTCTCGACGAACGCTTCCTGGATGCCGAGGTGATGATCCAGGCGCGTGCTCTTGCGGCGGACGTCGGCGTTGACGCCGTTGTACTCGGACAGATTGACGAAGTTCAGGCTGAAGGCGGGCGCGACGCGCACGCGCCAGTCGATCGGCCGGAACACCGTATCGCCGCGAAACAGATCGAACGAGGTCCGCACGGAGGTCAGCGGAACGTAGATGCCGCCGCGGCCGAAGAAGCGCTCGCTCCCCGGGCGTTCGGTGCTGACGCCGCTCGGCACCGGCAGGTTGCGTCCCTCGAGCAATGAATCGCTGACGCCGGTGAAGGTGAAGAAGGTGCGCTTGCCGATGACCGGGTAATCTCCCTTGAGCACGTTCTGGTTGTACGGGTCCCACCAGTGTCCGGTCACGTAGGGATAGTCGCCTCGCGCGCCGTAGCGTTCCCATTCCGGCAGATTCAGGTTCCACCGATCGGGGACCGGCACGTAGACTTTGTCGGCCGGCGGCAGCGGCATCGGCTCCGCGGCGGGAACGTCCCGAGGCCGGACAACGTTCCCATAGGGCGTCGGTGCGCCCGGATCCATCCGCTTCTCGGTGGTCGCCGCCGCGCCGGCGTTCATCTTCAACTCGACGGACACGAGCTCGGAGGGTCTGACGCGCAGGCCGCTCTGCTCGACGGTGTTGTAGCCTTCGCGCGTCAGCATCACGACGTACTCACCCGGGGGGACGTCGATCAGGCGGAAGATCCCGTCGCCGCTGGTCAGCGTCCGCGCGATCTCGCGCGCGCCCTGCTTCAGCACCACTTCAACGCCGGGCACACCGCGGCCGTTCTGATCCGTCACCATCCCCTGGATCGACGCGCGGCCGGGCCGTTGCTGGGGAATCTGGATCAATTCCCAATTTCCAGTTCCCAACTCCCAAAAAGGACGAATCGGGAGGTGGGCACTGGTGACTGGGAGTTGACCCGCGAGCGCGAGTGCAACCAGAAGCGAGCGCACCTTACCGCCGCCACTCGTCGATCAGGTTGGCGACGAGGCCGGTCCACCCCGTCTGATGATTGGCGCCGAGCCCGGCGCCGTTGTCGCCGTGAAAGTACTCGTTGAAGAGCAGCAGGTCGCGCCAGTGGGGATCGTGTTGAAACTTCTCGGTGCCTCCGTAAATCCGCCGCCGGCCATCGTCGCCGCGGGTGAACATGCCGATCATGCGGTTGGCGACTTCGCGCGCCATATCGTGCGGCGTGATCGCCGCGCCTTTGGAGGCAGGCGCCTTCACCTTGAACTCGGGTCCGAACGCCGCGCTGAACTTCGCGAACGATTCAATCAACAGATATGAGGTTGGAAACCAGATCGGCCCGCGCCAGTTGGAATTGCCTCCTTTGATCTTCACGTCCGCTTCTGCCGGTTCGTAGCGCACGGTGCCGGCGCCAAAGCTGAAGGGATGCTCGCTGTGATACTTCGACAGGCTGCGGATGCCTCCCGGCGAGAGAAACTCGGTCTCATCCCAGATCCGCCGCAACAGCTTGTCGAGCTGATGGCGATCGACGATCGAGAGAATGTCTCGCCGCTGTCCGTCGCGCACTTCCGTGTAGCAGGCCTGGCCGACGAGATCCGGCCGGTTCTTGATGAACCAGTGGACGTCGGTGATGAACATCGGCATCGACTGGAACTCGTCTTCGTCGAGCACGTCGATCGCGAAGAGCGGAATCAGTCCGACGAGCGAGCGGACGCGGAACTTGTGGAAGACGCCGCTCGGGTAGCGCAGGACGTCGTAAAAGAAGCCATCTTCCTCGTCCCACAGTTGATAGCCGCGGCCGCCCATCCGCTTCATCGCGCCGCCGATGTAGATGAAGTGCTCGAAGAACTTCGTCGCCATCGACTCGTAGACCTTGTTGGTCCGGGCGAGCTCGATCGCGATCCGCATCATGTGCAGACAGAAGAAGCCCATCCAGCCGGTGGCGTCCGACTGTTCGAGGATCGCGCCGTCAGGCAGCTTCTCGCTGCGATCGACGACGGTGATGTTGTCGAGCCCGAGAAAGCCGCCTTCGAACACGTTCATGCCCTGGCTGTCGACCTTGTTCACCCACCAGGCGAAATTGATCAGCAGCTTCTGAAAGCACTTCTCGAGGAACTCGGTGTCCGCCCTGCCGGATCGTTCCTTCTCGACGTTGTAGACGCGCCAGCAGGCCCAGGCGTGGACCGGCGGATTCAGGTCCGAGAATTCCCACTCATACGCCGGAATCTGTCCGTTAGGGTGCTGGAACTGCTCGAACAGCAGCACCCAGAGGTTTTCCTTGGCGAAGTAGGGATCGACCAGCGCGATTGCCACGCAGTGGAACGCCAGATCCCATGCCGCGAACCACGGGTATTCCCATTTGTCCGGCATCGACAGGATCCGCATCGAGTTCAGGTGCTTCCAGTGATGGTTGCGGATGTGATGCCGCGACGCGGGCGGCGGCATGTTCGGGTCGTCGCCGTTCAACCACAGCGAGACGTCGAAGAGATAGATCTGCTTGGTCCAGAGCATGCCGGCGAGCGCCTGCCGCTGCACCAGCCGTTCGTCGGCGGTCGCCTTCGGCGGGTGGATGGCTTCGTAGAACTCGTCCGCCTCGTCGCGGCGCTTTCGGACGATGGTCTCGATGTCGGCGAGTGGATCCTGCAGGGTCTCGTTGGTGAGCCGCAGCTGCCACACGGTCGACGCCTTCGCCGGCACGTTGGCGGCGAAGTGATACGCCGCCTTCGTGCCGAATCCGTCCGGGTTCACCGCGCCCTTTTCGCCGTTGACCACGTAACGATGGAACGCGTCCTTCACGTAGGGCGTGACGCTCTTCGAGCCATACAGCCGCTCGCAGTTGGTCTCGTTGTTCGTGAACAGCATCTCGCCGCCCGCGGCGGCATACAGATGCCGTGGACCGAGCTTGTACTCGAACATCAAATTGGGCAGCGGATCGGCATTCGAGTCGTCAGCGGTCAACGATTGGAACCCGCTGCCCGACGGTCCGCCCGTGATGACCGGCTGCTGCCGCCGCTCCGCTCCCCATCCCCACGTGTTGCGGAACCAGAGGTGCGGCAACACGTGCAGGACGTGCGGCTCAGGCGCGCGGTTGAACGCTTCGATGCGGATGCAGATGTCATCGGGCCCCGCCTTGGCGAACTCGACGACCACGTCGAAGTAGCGATCCTCGTTGAAGATGCCTGAGTCGAGCAGCTCGAACTCCATGCCGCCGCCGCCGCGCCGCCGGTTTTCCTCGAGCAGGCGTCCGTAGGGGTACTCGGCCTGCGGATACTTGTAGACCATCTTCATGTAGGCGCCCGAAGGCAGCGCGTCGACATAGAAGTAGTAGTCCTTCACGTCCTCGCCGCGGTTGCCTTCGCTCGAGGTGAGGCCGAACATGCGCTCCTTGAGGATCGGGTCCTTGCCGTTCCACAACGCCAGCGCGAACGT